>JAOUFX010000030.1 GCA_029857975.1 Deltaproteobacteria bacterium
GCACTTCTTCTTGAAACGCCTGGATAAATGTTTTGGCCATTTCCTCTTTCAGGGAAACGGATCTGTTGTCCTCGGAAAATTGTTTACGCAGGTCGTCCTCCTGAATCTGGAAAGAAACATTGGAGATCCTTAATTTTCCGGGGATGATCTCATAAAATGCCGGCTGAGCCAAAGAGTTTTTCGTGCGTCTGATCAAGAATCTTTCCCGACCATTGCTGGCTTCAAAATAAGAAACCTTATTTGGTTCGTAACAGGGCTTGTCGCTGATAAAAGTTGCGGGGTCAATGAATATTTCTTCGATAACGTGGTCGTGATGGTCATGAAAGAAATCCCTTTGGCCACTTATATCTTCCGGCGACCATTCGACACCCGGTAGAGTTGAGGATTCGCTGAAATCCCCAAAACTTCCATAGCAAGGAACCACTTGGTTGCATTGGGTGCAGCGAATCAATTTTTCAACCATATTTTTCTCCGTCCTCATTCCCCCATTCAGTGTAAACTGGTTGCTGGGAGAAGGGGGCTGTGGTTTTTAAATTGTTTAATAAATAAAGAAACCATGTTCGGGTCAAACTGGATACCGGAATTCTTCTTAAGCTCTTCTTGCACTTTTTTGGTGGAAAGGCCTTGTCTATAAGGCCGGTCCGAAGTCATGGCGTCGTAAGAATCGGCCAATGAAATGATGCGGGCTAATAGGGGAATTTCTTCACCCGTAAGTCCATCCGGGTAACCCTTACCGTCCCAACGTTCGTGATGGTGGCGAATTGCCAAGGAAACTGCGACGGAAAAAGCCAGAGGCTCGATCAGGCGCACGCCTTGGAGGGGATGCTGGCGAATATCCATATTTTCAACCTGAGTGAGATTGTTTTTCTCCAGGAGGCGATTGCTCAGGCCAATTTTACCTATATCATGGAGGAGAGTGGCAATTTGCAGATCTTCTTTTTCTTGGGAGGAGAGGCGTAATTCTTGGGCGATGAGTTCCGCATAATAAGAGACTCGTTCGGAATGGCCGCTGGTGTAGGGTTCTTTACTTTCCAGGATGTATATGAGAACTTTGAGGAAGTCCATGTAGTTGACTAAGATCTTCTGTCCTCGAAACCCTTCCAACTGCTGGAGGGATTCTCTCAGCTCTTTTTGGATCTCATCGACTGCCGCGGCTGAGTCCACGCTTGCTCCTAAATTGGAAAGAGCTTCATTCTGCCCCTCTTCCAATAAACTGAGATCTTTGATTTTTTGGATAAGATTTTTGATTTTTAGGTTTAAACCTCGCCTTTCGACAGATTTACTAACGACGGAGATGATTTCAGCAACATTGAAAGGTTTGGAGATGAAATCTACGGCTCCGTAGCGAATGGCTTCGATGGCGGTGGGGAGGGTTCCATAACCCGTAATAATGACGACTTCGATGTCGTTTTTAATTTTTTTGATCTCCCGCAAAACATCAATTCCCGGGATTCCAGGCATTTTCAAGTCAAGGGTGACAAGGTCGACCTTTTGGGAATTAATAAATTTTAAAGCTTCATGACCGTTGGCTACTGTATGGACGTTGTAAAGTGGCTTTAAGATCATTCTTAAGGATTCTCTCGGCCCAATTTCATCGTCTACTACCAGTACGGAACCATGAAAAGCCATTTTAAACTCCACAAAAGGAGAAAATTTGCTCTGCAGTCGAACATGTTCATTTCAGCAAATTTTATGCCTCATGGAATTGTTGTTTAGAAAAAATTGTAACTATTTGATATTTATATTTTTATTAAAGCCATTTAAAAAAATAAGGATTGAAAAGTAAACCAATTTTGTACGACCAAAGGGGAAATCGTCCATTTTTGTGACCATACGGGTGTCACTTTTTTGTTATATTTGTTTTTAGCAGTTTGCTGAAAAAGTCCTTTTCGGCCTTATGTTGTCATTCCTGCGGAAGCAGGAATCCATTCTTTTCAATACCTTCTGGACTCCCGCTTTCGCGGGAGTGACGATGAAGTGGAGTTTTTCCGCATCCTGTTAGATTTTTGCGAGTAGAAGCTGTTCCCCCCCTTTGCTCTTTTATGTGAATTCTTTTTCTGTAATCCTCGCCAAGCGGCAATTAAATTCCGGAACCTCGGCCTGGTTAATTTTCTTAAAAGGAAAGCCATTTGCCCGTTTGGCCGCTGATAAATATTTAAGGTTGGGTTTTCAGGTTTTTTAAATTTTTCCAAAATAAAAGAATCTTTGGCAAAAAAATTGCATCATAAATACTAACAATTCAAAAGGAGAAAGTAAGTAACCAAATGGCTATTGGGAATAAGAAAAAAGAAGGTATGCGCTGCCAGCGTTGTGGCGGCAGAATGATCTTCGAAAAATTTTACGACGTGAATAGCGTCTTTTTTGGGTGGCATTGCGTGATCTGCGGGGAAATATTAGATCCGGTTATCCTTTTGCACCGCTTAAGTCAAGACGCCGATCTTAAAATTCCTGAAGGAGAAGAAGAAGTTATGCATTTAGTGAAAAAATACCTGAATGCTAAACCTAAGGGATTGAAGGGGGGACAAAAGGTTAAGGAAATTACCCTGACTACGAATTTAAAAGATGAAACAAGTATGAATTGAAAAGGAAAATCCTTAAGAAATTTCTTTAGGAAAATAAAAATTTTATAACTGCCTGGGTAAAATTTTGAATTCAGGCAGTTTTTTATTTTTTAAAAAATGAGGTAAAAAATGCACATTTTTTAACTTTATCTGGAAAAAATTCAACACTAATTAAAAAAATCACGCCATAAAATTCCTACATTTTTTTACCTCGTTTAACTATTCATTTTTTTTAACTAATTTGATACGTTCTACCAAAGCCAAGGCAAAAATGCGTTAAACGAAGCAGATGGCAGGGCCAATCCTCAGGCTAAACCTCTCTATTGTTCTGTTACTTTTTTTCACAGTAATCGGTAAGAAGCATCGGGGTTAATTGTTACAGCGGAAGTTAAACTCCAGGCCTCCAAAAGAAAAATTTAAAGGTATAGGGAAAGTTTGCGAAAATCTTCTTGACTTTTGCGGTCCGGTATAGAATGTTTCTTTAAGGAAAAGTTATGGTAATTTCAAAAATTTTATGAAAAAAGAGGACAAAAAATGAAACCACAGAGGGCACAGAGGAAAATAAGGAAATAAACTCCTTTTCTCTGCTTTACTCTGTGCACTCGTTAAGTGAAAACAATACCATATTCTATCTGACGAATTTATTACATGCGAACACAGAGAAAATATTGAGCTTATTTTTTTTTAACCTTTAATTTATTCTCTGATTTCTCGGTGGGAAAATATGAAATCACAAAGGGGAGGAAATAAAATTTCTCATAGCATATTGATATTTAATCTTTTCTCCGTGTTCTCTGTGGTTAAGTTTTGACAATACGAAAGTTATTTAAAGGAGGGCAAAATGACCAAGAAGGAGGCCAATCAAATTGAAAGAATGGCTCGAACCCACGGCTTAGATGATTTTAAATGGATTCAACCCAAAACGATCGTCACCGGGTATTGGGTTAGGGCAAAATGCAATTATGGCTGCCCGAGTTACGGGAAAAGAGCCTGTTGCCCGCCGGAGCTTCCTTCTTTTGCCGAGTGCCAGAAATTTTTTGCAGAGTACCAATCCGGACTTTTGTTTCATTTTGCTGTAAAGTTGCCAAAACCGGAGATGCGTCATCCCTGGGGACGGAAGATAAACAAAGTAATGCTTGATCTGGAAAAAGAGGTCTTCCTTTCTGGTTTTTACAAGGCCTTTGTTTTTCCAGCAAACCCCTGTCGGATATGTGAACAATGTAAGGAAAGAAAATCGGAATGCCGTAATCCCGGTACCGCCCGTCCCACTTTAGAAGGATTTTGCGTGGATGTGTACGCCACAGCCCGGAAGATGGGGTATCCCATTCAAGTGTTAAAAGGGTATAGGGATGAAATGAATCGGTTCGGTCTTTTGTTGGTTGCGTAGGGTATAGACCGAAAAATATTATGATGGGTTATGATGGGCCGAATTCAATTTTATTAAAAATTTCAAATCGTTTTGACAGTGGATCTTCATTTCAATAAATTACCGGCAACCTTGATGGCTTCGTAAAAAGTCCATCTGTCCCGCTCGGAGCGGGATTGCGCGCCTTGCATATGGAGCTTTTTACTTTGCCATCCTAATTTTGACTTTTTGCGAGACCGGTAACCTTAATCTGTTAAAGGAGGGATAAAGATGCCCAAAGTTTCCGTGCGTGATATCGAGATCCATTGCCAGGAGCAAGGTTCCGGATTCCCTTTCGTTTTGATTCATGGCCTGAACGGGGATCTCACTGGCTGGGCATTGATCATGCCGAAGTTCGCCAAATCCTACCGCACCATCGCTCTGGATGTGCGCGGTCACGGAGAGTCAGGGAAGCCGGATAAGCCATACTCCATTAAACTTTTTTCCGACGACCTTTATGAATTCTGTCAAAAAATAAATATCTCCCAGGCTCATTTTCTGGGTCTTTCCATGGGAGGAGCCATTGCGCAACAATTGGCCCTGGATCATCCGGAGAAAATTCGGTCCCTCCTTCTGGTTTCTACCTTCAGTTACATCGACGATCAGGCCCATCATGCCTTTACGCAATTGCGCCAAAACCTTTTAACGGGAGGATATCCGGCTTTCTTCGACGAAGTGGTGAAGCTGGCTTTCACCCCTGAGTATATTGCCGCCAATCCCGGACCCATTGCAGAGTTGAGGGAGAAGCGCATAAGGATGAATTCCCCTTTAGCTATTGGTCGAGCTACGGATGCCTGCATGGCTTTTAATTTGCGGGATGAGATTGCCAAAATCACCCTTCCCACCCTGATTGTATCCGGTAGAGAGGATGTCTTTACGCCGATTCATTTGGCCGAGCAAATCCACCATTCTATCAGGGGCTCTGAGTGGAAAATCCTGGAGGGTGTAGGGCATAACCTGTACATAGAGAAAGCCCCCCAGCTTGTTGAAGTTGTCCTGGAATTCTTAAGCCGTCATTAAAAAGGGCGGGAGGTTTTTTTTAATTTTTCGTGGCGGTGTAACTCCATGAAAGGAGAGAGAATGTCTAAAAAAATTACTTTCTGGGTAATGTGTTTTTTATGGATGATTTTTATCCCAGCCGCTCAGGGCTTTACCCAGGAAGATAAAATATCCCAGATAGCTATCGAGACTGTCAAAACTCAGATGCGCCTGCCAAAGGATATAGAAATAAAATTTTTAGAAAAGCGGGAAAGTGCGATTCCGGACTTTTTTGCTGTAAGAATACTCCTCTCTGCGCCTGATCGGGACATCCCTTTGGTGGTTTATGTGGATAAGACGGGGGAGAAAGTGATCCTCGGAAACCTGTTTGTCAAGGGGACCAACGTCACAAGGAAAGAGGCCGGCGAACCCAAACTCCGCAAGATTGATATGAGACAACTTGAGATCGAAAAATCACCTTATCGTGGGCCTGCTTCTGCCAAGGTGACGATCGTGGAATTCTCGAATTTTCAATGTCCTTATTGCGTGAGATCGTGGATGAAGATGAAAGCATGGATAGAAAAACATCCTTATCGGATTAAGTATATATTCAAACATTTTCCCCTTCAGTCACAGAAGCAATCTTTCGATTTTTCCGTAATGGTTGCCGCGGTTCAAGAGGTTAGCAACGAGGCCTTCTGGCTCATCCATGACTTTATGTTTTCCAACGAAGGGCAAGCTCTGGCCAAAGGGGATAAAGAGGCAGGGAAACAGAAGATCGAGGAGATTTTGAAAGAGAAGGGTTACGATGTGCAGGCTTTTCAGGATGCTCTGGAGTCAGGGAAGAGTCAAAGGAGGGTGGAAGAGGATATGGCTGTCGGGGGCAAGATTAAAGTTAGAGGAACCCCGACAACGATCCTCAACGGTATTTACATCGTCGGGCCTCTTCCTGACAAAATCTTGGAAGGATTTATTGGGAAGTAACACATAAAGAATAAGTAAATTAATAAGGAGTTTTGATTTTAGATTAATTTCAGATGTTCCCATTTTCATCAATTTTTAATATCCAGAAGTCTGCGTAACCCGCTCCGGAGGAAGAAGTCTCCCCGGCTACGATGAACCCGCCATCCAAAGTCTGCTGAATGGAACGAGCTATGTCATCATTACTGCCTCCATAGGTCTTTTGCCAAACGATATCTCCGTTGGCATTCAGTTTTAATATCCAGAAGTCTGTACTCCCTGCTCCGGACGATGCTGTTTCGCCGGCCACAATATATCCACCATCCAAGGTCTGCTGGATGGAATTGGCTGCATCAAATGAAGCCCCGCCATAAGTCTTCGGCCAGCCGGTCTGTAGGTTCCCGTCAGCGTCTAATTTTAACACCCAAACATCTGCACTCCCTGCTCCGGAGGAAGAAGTTTCACCAGCTACGATATATCCACCATCCGAGGTCTGATAGATGAAACGAGCCATGTCATAGTCACTTCCTCCATAGGTCTTCGGCCAGCCAGTCTGGACATTTCCATCGGTATCTAATTTTAATAGCCAAGCATCTGCATTACCAGCTCCATAGGAATATGTTTCCCCTGCCACAATATATCCACCATCCAAAGTCTGCTGGATGGAATTGGCTACATCCCGAGAAGCCCCGCCATAGGTCTTCGGCCAGCCGGTCTGTAGGTTCCCGTCAGCGTCTAATTTTAACACCCAAACATCTGTACTCCCTGCTCCGGAGGAAGAAGTTTCACCAGCTACGATATATCCACCATCCGAGGTCTGCTTGATGCAATTAGCTGTACTACTAGCAGTACCCCCATAAGTCTTTTGCCAATCGATATCGCCATTTGATTTAAGTTTCAGGATCCAGATATCGCCGAGTGGATTACCCAAAGAAGAGCTTTGACCAGCGACGATGTATCCACCGTCCGGTGAGGTTTGCTGGATGCTATAGGCAACATCATCATTACCTCCACCGAAGGTTTTTTGCCAATCGATATCCCCATTTGGGTTAAGCTTAATTATCCAAAAATCTATAAATCCAGCTCCATAGGAATATGTTTCCCCTGCCACAATATATCCACCATCCGAAGTCTGCTGGATAGAATGGGCTATATCATCATTAACTCCCCCGTAAGTCTTTGCCCAGGTTACAGCCGTGGCGGTAAAATTCTGCCCTGTGAAATTTGAATTAGTTACGGAAACGGATATACCGGAAGGGTCAAAAGTATAGCCTGCCTTAGAAGGGGTAATTGTGTATGAACCAACTGCTAAATTGCTAAATTGGTAAATGCCGTTTGAGTCTGTAGTAGTTGTGGCGGAGCTTGTTCCGGTCAGGGTTATGGTTACCGCTGCCAGCCCAGAACTCCCTGAGGTAACTGTACCGGAAATGGAGTATAACTCTCCACCACCACCGCCTCCTCCACCACCGCAACTTCCCAGGCCGAACGCAAGGAAAAAATAAAAGAGAAATGAAAAATAATTTTTCAGTAGGTTATTTTTGGTAGTACTTTTTGTCATCATTGCTGTTCTTCTTTCTGAAAGGTTTTTCGAATATGACAGAGCCTCATTGTTTTTAGTATATCATAAATCTCTTAGCTGTGTAGAGCGGGAAGGCATCCAACTTATTGGAGAAGCATTTACGGTTTTGAGATGACCATGTAGTAGAGGTCGTCGGTAGCGTCCAGGTCCACCCAGTAACCCATCCATGGTACAAGCACTCCCCCATTCTCGGCTGTTAAATAAAAATAGGTATTGCCCCAATCTTGGCCGTTATAATAATAAAGAGCATCTACGATCCACCCTCGGGCAACTGCTTCTTGCCACGATACCGGCGTGCCGGAACCTTTTTGAATCCTGACGTCAGATAGCCTCACATTGCCGGAATAGGGGTTACTCACCAGGTTTAGGCCGGGTTTCAAGGGATAAGTGTATTCGAGGCCCGGCTCCTCCGTATAGGAACTCAATTCAGGAACGGATTGGCTTTCCCTGTACAGGGAGTAACCTTCTCCTTGGGTCACTGGCTGGGAGGAACTTACCTCGGTATAAAGATTTTGCTCGGCATTCCATCTATAAACTCTTGAAGTGCCGAAAGCTTCTTGACCGCTCAGTTGGGCGCTGGCGATGTTCCTTGGGATGCCCACAAGGTTGTTCCCATTGAGAAGTTCTATTTCCGGTCCGGTGATGTATCCAGTGCTTGGGTAGGTCATTTCCGTTTCGTTGGACATCTTAACCTGGAAATAGAATGTGTGAACCGCTGCCGGGCCGAGCATGGTTCGGTGGGTGCAGCTGGCGCCGGTTGGATAATCGCCGCTGCAGGTCATGTCGTAGTCATAAAAATCACCGGCAGCAGGATTATTCCTTTGCGTAGAGAAGAGTTTTACATATTGGGGGGTACCCCCGGCATCCTGCACGGTGATCTGGAAAATAAATTCCACATCCGCTTTGGGTTTTCCATTCACCAGATTATTGCCGTCACTGCCGCCGTCTGCCCTCTCCAGGCACTGAATTCCACTATCCGAACAACTGATTTGGTAAACCCCCTGAATCGTCACCTGCAGTGAGGATGACCAACTTGAGACCACAGAGGTGTGAGTGGAGCAGCGTGCCCTTACCCGCACACCATAGCTACCGGCAGTACTCCAAGCTTTTTGCTGGTTGGCTGCACCCCAGAAGGAGAGGTCTGTTCCGTCCCCTTTCCAGTCAAATTGGTATTCCAGTGAATGACCGAGGTTGGAAGTTGCCCCGCTGGCGATATAGGTGTAGGAAGTTCCCAAACTGCCGCTGTTCGTACCACTGGGTGTTGCAGGCGTTGAAATGGTTTCGGCAATGGCAGTAAATTGAGATGTTACACTCTTCACCCCGTTCATGGTTAAGGAGGTTGGGTTGGTGGATCCGGAGAGGTCTCCTGACCAGCCTGTGAAGTTATACCCTGAGCCGGCTGTGGCTGAGACAGATACGCTCTGGCCGCTGTCGTACCAGTTGGTTCCGGAGGGGGTGACAGTTCCTCCTTCCGATGGACTCGCCGCAGTCGTCAAGCTATATTGGGTGGTGAAGTTGGCGGTATAGGTGGTACTGGAAGAAGAGGCGGTAATCGTATGGCTTTGGGTTCCACCGTCGCTCCAGGAAGAGAAGGCGTAGCGGGTTCCCGTGGTTCCTGACTGGGGAGAAGAAACGGAAACGGTATGCGAAAAGCCCACGACCCAGCTGAAGGTTTGGGGAGCGGTGTAGGTCGTGCCATCGACCACCACCTGGCGGCCCGTGGGATTGGTGGTTACGGTATAGGTTTGCGTTGCCGTACTAACAGTAAGGGATACGGAGCGGGAGGTATTGCCGTTGCTGTTGGTGCTATTGGTAAAAGTTACCGTATCACTATAAGAGCCGGCACTTAGGCTGTTGGCATTGCTGTTGATGGATACGGTCACTGTTGTGGTGGCTCCTGCTGCTAAAGTTCCGCTGGTAGCGGAGAGGGTGACCCAACTCTGGGTTTTGGATGCACTCCAGTTGATGGAAGTTCCACCTGTATTCTGGAGGGTATAGGCTTGGCTGGATGGGCTGAAAGAGCCTCCTTGATTTCCAGATGAAGTCAGGCTAGTCGAAGGGGTAACCGAAAGGGAGCCGACGGCGACAAAAGTGGCGGTAACTGATTTTGGGCCGTTCATGGTCAGGGAGGTTGGGTTGGTGGATCCGGAGAGGTCTCCTGACCAGCCCGTGAAGTTATACCCTGAGCTGGCGGTGGCTGAGACAGATACACTCTGGCCGCTGTTGTACCAGTTGGTTCCGGAGGGAGTGAAAGTTCCTCCTCCGGATGGAGATGCCGCAGTGGTTAAGCTGTATTGGGTGGTGAAGTTGGCGGTATAGGTGGTACTGGCAGAAGGGGCGGTAATCGTATGGCTTTGGGTTCCACCGTCGCTCCAGGAAGAGAAGGCGTAGCGGGTTCCCGTAGTCCCTGACTGGGGAGAAGAAACGGATATAGTATGGGAAGAACCTACTGCCCAGCTGAAAGTCTGAGGAGCCGTATAAGTAGTTCCATCGACTACTACCTCACGGCCAGACGGGTTTGAGGTCACTGTAAAGGTCTGAGTACCATCCGTAGCAGATCCACTTACTTCATTGGAATATCCACTTTCATTCGTGGAAGTATCATAGGCGGTGACGGCAATAAAGTAGGTTTGACCTAACGTAAGCCCCGCCAGAGTATAAGTGGTAACGTTTCCGGCATCGATCGGCGTCCCATACGTTCCCGAGGTTGTTCCGCAATATACCTTGTATCCGGCCAAGTCAGATTCGGTGTTCGCATCCCAGGCTAATTTAATCTGAGCGGCGAAAATATCTTGAGAAAAAATAAATAGAGAAAGAAAAAAGGCTAAAGCTAAAAGCAGAAGGGTTTTTAAAAGGGATTTGGAAAAGGAAGTAAATGGTGATGAAGTATATGATGAATGAAATTCGGATAAAGACTTGATTCGTAACACTTCAGCACCTCCAGAATCTAACGAACCGTGCAAATACGGCTTTTAGAGGCGCTGTATTTGCCCGGTAGCCCTGCTACCATATCCCCCATTGGAACTTAGGCCAGAAGCTTTGCGTCCCACCCTTTAAGATGGTTTGCCCTTTTCGGGTTTGGGAATATACTGCATCGTATGTCCGCGAAGGAAAATTTCAGTTACTTATTCTGCAATCGATATACCAGAAGGCGGTTGAAAATTAATCAGGATGAAAGGAGAAAAGCGCTTACCCGTTTTTAGACCTTTCTCTCCGTTTTTAGTTTTTTAATGGTTTTCTTTTTAGACCATTATGAAAATTTAATTTGAAAGTTGCTTTCGGGAAGGAAAAGGTAAAAGTGACCTGCTCATTTTTGTTGGAGAGCTAACGAAATTGTATTGGAGTGTTGAGGGAAATTAAAAGTTGAGCCATCCAATAAAAATGAATAGAAGAAGATAGAGAAACAGTGACAGTGACAAAATAGGATATCTCCTTCTATAAAATAAAAATATATGATTCAATGTATTTATTTCTTGCCCCATTGAATTCATTTTAGGAGAATATTTAGATGATGGTATTAAATGGTATAATGATAATATTGATAATGGAGGGAGAACATATGGAACAAGAAATTTACCTTCTTGAGTTTTTTGGAAAAGAATGCCCGCACTGTTCAGCCGTGGTGCCTCTGGTCGAACGACTACAAAATGAAGAAGGGGTGAAGGTTCAACAATATGAAGTCTGGCATAATGACGAGAATGCCAAACTCATGAAAAAATATGAACAAAACTTCTGTGGTGGCGTTCCCTTCTTTTACAACACCCGAACGGAAAAATGGCTCTGCGGGGGGGTGACTTATGAAAAACTCAGAGAATGGGCGCTGTAGCGAACAGATTCAAGGAAGGCGGAAAACTGGAACAAATTTTCCTCCGGCTCTGGATTAAATAAAGGCCACATCGAAACCCATCATAACTGCAAAACCCATCATCGCGCTTATAGTGACTCGATTCCTTATATTGTTAAAAAATACCTTTTATGAAATAATCATCTTGAGATTCTGAAAAGTGCCCCTTCTAAATCACCAAGAGGTGGGCAACCTGAGTAAAGATAGCAACACGACGAAGGGAGGAAAAATGGCAGTTATTATGGAGATTTTTTCCGATTACGTTTGACCCTGGTGTTATTTCAGTACCGGGCGTATTGAGCAGTTGCGGAAGAATTACGAAATTGAAATTCAATGGAAGGCCTTTCCTCTTCACCCGGATACACCCGAAGAAGGGCTTAGCCTTAAGGAGCTTTTTGCGGGTCGGGGCAAAAACATTGAAGAGATGATGTCGCGATTGAAGAAAGTG
>JAOUFX010000685.1 GCA_029857975.1 Deltaproteobacteria bacterium
CTTTGCCCACCTTGCCTTTTGGGACCAACGGGCATGGGGACTTATGCGCAAGTGGAAGCAGAGCGGAGTGGCGGCATCACCGATAGATGACGATATCACCAACGACGCCCTTCTCCCCCTCTGCCTGGCGATACCCCCCCGGGTTGCGGCGAATCTGGCGGTAGCCGCCGCCGCGGCCATTGACCATGAACTTGAGCAGGCCCCCTCCGATTTGCTTGCCGATATAGCAGCGCTGGGAGAAAAGTACAGGCTTTGGCGATCCATCCATCGCCGCATGCACCTGGATCAAATAGAAGCCAGGTTCCGATCCAAGTGAAAAGCGTAAATGGGATAAAGGAGCAAGGAACAGCCTGATCCTCAAAGGAAGTTGCCCGGTATGCGCCTAACGATTTTTTCTCGTTTAATTTTAGGGTACCTGCTCATATTCATTCTGGTATTAGCGATAAGCGTTTACGCCATCCTTCAGCTGAAGCAGTTTGAGACGGTGACTCGCTCCATCCAGGAACTCGACAACCAGATTTTGGAGTCCGAGAAAAGACTGAGCGATTCTCTGCTGTCCCAAATGCGCTACGAGAGAAAATACGTGATCCTGAAGGACCGCGTTCTATACGATCAATACCTTTTGGCCAGCGATGACTTTAGGAAAAATATGGATCAGGCCCTGCTCCTTGTAGCTACCTTGCCCCAAAGGGAGATCTTGAGCCGGGTCAAGATATATTATGAAGGCTACCAATCCTTGATTACTAAAGAAATGAAATTCATCCAGGCCAATCAGCGCTATGATTATAAGTGGTATAAACAGGAAAAAGAAAAAGCAGTGGATCGGGTCCTGGGGGAGCTGAAAATGCTGGCGACGAACTCTCAGCAAAATACCTTTGATAAGATAAAAAAACTGGGAGAGGTCGGAGCCAACGCCCGGCAAGTATCCATATTCATGGCGATTCTGGCTCTTTTAGGTGTCCTTACGATCTCCTTTTTTATTACCCGCTCCATTACCAAACCCGTCTCCGTCTTGATCGATAAAACCCGGGAAATCGCCAATGGGGTTTTCAAGGGTGATTTACATCTTTTTTCGCCGCCGGAGATAAAGGAATTGAGCCAAGCCGTCAATTTCATGTGCGATCGGCTCAGGGCGATGGATCAGATGAAGGCTGATTTTTTCTCGACGATGTCCCATGAGTTGCGTACCCCCCTTACTTCGATCAAGGTGGGAACCGGCATGCTTTTGCATGGAAGCGAGGGGAAAATAACCAAAGAGCAAAAAGATATTTTGGATATTATCGCCAGGGAGAGCGAGCGGCTGATTGGCATGGTAAATTCCATCCTGGATCTTGCTAAAATGGAAGCCGGGATGATGGTTTTCCATTTTAATCCCACGGACATGATGCCTTTGATTCATCAGGCGATTGCCGAAATCAAACCCTTAGCCCTGGGCAAGGAAATCCACCTGCAAATGGAGAATCCTCAAAATTTACCCAAGATAAAGATGGACCGAGAAAGGATCCTGCAGGTGCTCAGGAATTTTATAGGGAATGCCATCAAATTCACCCCGAAGGGCGGTCAGGTTACTGTGTCGGCGGTTCCTAAAGAAGGAACCCTGGAGGTATGTGTGCAGGACACAGGACCTGGGATCCCCAAGGAAAACCTGTCGATCATCTTTGAGAAATTCGAGCAAGACCCCCTGCAAAGATCGAAATTGATGAAGGGAAGCGGATTGGGATTAGCCATCGCCAAGCATATTATAACGGCTCATGGGGGGAAAGTATGGGCAGAGAGCGGAACCGGGCAGGGCAGTTCATTTTTCTTTGTATTGCCGGCCTGATCTTTTTCCTTTTATCCGGTTGCACAACCTTGAAAAAAATATTTATTCCGACGCGAGAAGTTCCCGCCGAAAAGGTTGAAAAGCAACCAGAACGTCCGCAACCACCTCCACAACCGGAATTTGAAGGACTGGGGCGAGCAGCGCAACTTTTCAAGCAAGGGGATTATGATGGTTCCCTGAAGGAGAACCAGATGGTTTTATCTCTTACGGGAAAAAATCTCCCGGGGGATAGGGCCCTTTTCAACATGGGGCTGATCTATGCCCACTGGGAAAACCCCAAAAAAGACTACGAAAATTCTCTCCCTTTTTTCAATAAAATCATAAGCGACTACCCCCAGAGCCCTTTGGTCGAAGAAGCAAAGCTCTGGGTCAGAGTGCTTCAGGAAAATGAAAAGTTGAGAGAGGTGATTGAAAATTTAGAAAAGGCCCAAAAACAACCAGAACGTCCACAACCACCTCCACAACCACCTCCACAACCGCAATTTGAAAGACTGGAGCGAGCAGCGCAACTTTTCAAGCAAGGGGATTACGATGGTTCCCTGAAGGAAAACCAGAGGGTTTTATCTCTTGCGGGAAAAAATCTCCCAAAGGACAGGGCCCTTTTCAACCTGGGGTTGATCTATGCCCACTGGGAAAATCCTGAAAAAGACCACGAGAAGTCTCTCCTTTTTTTCAATAAAATGATAAGCGACTACCCCCAGAGCCCTTTGGTCGAAGAAGCGAAGCTCTGGGTCAGAGTACTCCGGGAAAATGGAAAATTGAGAGAGGTGATTGAAAAGTTTAAAGAGGTGGATATTGCAGTGGAAGAAAAAAAGAGAGAAAAAGGAAGATGAGAGTTTAGTCAAAAATTGAATAGGTTAACTTTTTTCTTGACTTGGATCACCATGTAATCTAAGAACCCCCCTTTCCCACCCCCAAAATACTATCTTTTAAAAAAAAAATACGTATTCTACCTTATTCGTTTTAAAAGTGGATTT
>JAOUFX010000686.1 GCA_029857975.1 Deltaproteobacteria bacterium
GGCAAAGGCTTTGAAATTCGGCTGCCTCCTGAACTTGGGGCGACACAGAATTCCTTGCCATCCTCTGATAGCCCCGTTTACTAAAAAACCGTTCGGCCGTCATGGTAAGTAAGTACAAAACCTCAATATTGAGGGAGGCCGCATATTCTTCCGCTTTCTCCTTTAACCGGAATGCCAACCCTTGATTCCGATACCGCGGATCAACAGCTAAGGAACGGAGCAGGGCCAATCGACCCTACACTTCCAGCCCAATCACCCCAATGATTTGTCCCTTTTCCTTCATAATCCAAAAATGGCGAAGGTGCTCAAGAGTTATATTTTCATAGGGTAACCCACAAAGGCCAAGCAACTGCTTGATCCAGGGTTCATCCATTAAGGAGGCAACCTCAAGGGTCATCTTAATCGTTCCCCTCTCTTTTCATTAACCTCCCCCAATAATCCGGAAACGGGGTGATGATTTTCTGGCGACATGGAATTTTCATTTCCGGGTGAAGTTAAGCCCTTGGTTTGACCGCAAAAACCTTCATGCTGGCCACCGAGCTGGCTAAATCGTTTACTTTTTCTTGGGATAACTGCAAATTTTTGGCGATTTCTCTGGCCGTCGGGTCGTTGGCCATCAACTCCACCGGGAAAGTGGACTCGCCGACGACGCGGGTCTCTCGAAATCCGGCCTCTCGGATCGCTTTTAGATATTCTCCTTTGGTAATGGCTCCCGCCAGGCAGCCGATGTAGGCCGCCACGGAATTTTTAATTGCATCGGGAAGCTCTTTCAATAAGACCATATCCGATACCATCAGCCGGCCACCCGGTTTGAGCACCCGGAAAGCTTCCCGGAAAACCCTCCCTTTATCGGGCGAAAGGTTGATCACACAATTGGAAATGATGACGTCCACATGATTATCGGCGACCGGCAGGTTTTCGATCTCGCCGAGGCGGAACTCCGTATTGGCATAACCGCCTTGCCGGGCATTTTCTCTGGCTCGGTCAAGCATTTCGGGGGTCATATCGACGCCGATGACTCTTCCGTCTTTACCCACCTGGTTCGCAGCAAGGAAACAATCGAACCCCGCACCTGAACCGAGATCAAGAACCACTTCACCTTCTTTTAGAGAAGCAAGGGCAACGGGATTGCCGCAGCCAAGCCCCAGGTTTGCCCCCGCGGGGACGACTTTCAACTCCTCGTCGCTATATCCTATTCTTTTGCTAATGTCTTGCACCAAGTCCTGGCTTCCGCAGCAGGAAGTCGCAGGTGCACAACAGGAGAGGTCTTTCTGGGCAATTTTCCCATACCCTTCCCTTACTACCTTTTTAATCTCTGCTTCTCTCATTTTACACCTCCTTTTATTTCTACCTAAACTGAGCGGTTTTTTTAAACCACAGAGAACACGGAGAATAATTTCATAGTTAAAAGACATAAAGAGCTCGATTTATTCTCTGCGTTCTTTCGTAAGTTAAGATATTTTATTGTTTTCGCTTAACGAGTGCACAGAATTCGGCGAGCTCCCCTCGACAAGCTCGGGGCCTGAGCCTGTCGAAGGCAATCGAGCCGAGTAAAACAAAAAAAGAGTGGTGAATCGCCTTTTTTAGATGCTTAAAAAAATTCAACTGGTGAACATATTTTTCATAACCGGCCCAAGAAAATCTTTTACCCGTTCAGCGAGATACTCCGACTTTATCAAAGCCATACAACATATCTCTCCCTCTCTTTCCCAGCTTATAATTGCCAGTTTATCCCCTGGTTGAATTTTGGCCTTATCTCTTAACTCTTTGGGAAGCACCATCTGGCCCCGCTCATCGATGGTGATCAAAGATTCGACCTTACAGCACGCGTTATTTTTGCCTGCTGGCGTCAAGAATTTTTTTTATCCTTCTTGGTCATTGCCTTAACCTCCTTTATAAAACTTTCAGCCGTTAGGGCTCGGCCACTCCCAGTTGGAACACAATGCTTCCGATGATCATGATTGCGCCGTAAGCCATGATGGCTCCCTGATAGCCAAAAACCGGAATCAAGAGCCCGCCGATGACCGGGCCCAGGAATATTCCAAACTGTTCCCCGAAACGTTGCGCCCCGATACTGGTGGCTGGAGCTGAAGGGTTCAACTCGGACATCATTGCCGGAAGTACATTACAGCAGGGGCCGCTGATGAATCCGAAGAGAGCGTTAATACCCACCATTTTCCGCAGCTCGGCCCAAATATCCTTTATTCTGTTTATTTAGATTATAATTAATAATCAGATTAATAAGATTATACTGATAAATATAATTAATCCCCAATAGGTTGTCAAGTGTTTTTTTTGGGCGAGGATCCTCCCCCAGAGGTGGTGGCCTTTACAGCTGCCGGGAAATCATGGAAGAAGCGCAAAAGGAGGCTCGGGCCAATCGAAATCATCTGGAAAAAGCACTCCATAAAAGAATCTTGAATTTACTTTAGAAAAATACTACTCTATTTTCGATTTTTTGAAATTTACTTTTTCCTGCAGACCCTGCTGGGGCTGGGATTATCCGCCGGAGCGGTTAAATAGTGAAAGAAGGGGAGAGTTAAAAAGAAAATGACCAAGAAAGAAAAATTGGGAATCGGAATGATCGGGTGCGGCCGGATTGCCCAGGCCCATCTCTTGGCGATCGAGGCCTTGAAAGAAAAGGTTGACCTTATCGCTGTGGCCGATGTCGATGAAAAGAAGGCAGGGTATGCACGGGAACGGTTCAAGGCAAAAAACTATTCGACCCACTTTGATGATTTCCTCCATCATCCGGAGATTGACGCGGTGATTATAACCTTGCCCAACCATCTTC
>JAOUFX010000031.1 GCA_029857975.1 Deltaproteobacteria bacterium
CATCAGTGGGGAAGGGGAAGAGATGAGGCAATCCTTCCAAAATTTGATTTTCGCTCTTCTCCTTTCCGTCCTCCTGGTGTACATGCTCCTGGCTTCCCAGTTTGAATCTTTCCTCCATCCTTTTACGGTCATGTTTGCGGTTCCCCTGGCCATCATGGGGGTGATTGGCGCCCTCTTCCTTACGGGGAATTCCCTCAGCCTGGGGGTTTATATCGGCGGGATTATGTTGGGGGGGATTGTGGTCAATAATTCTATTATTCTGGTTGATTACACCAATACGCTAAGAAAGAAAGGCTTTTTACGACAAGAAGCCGTGATCGAGGGAGGGAGAACGAGGCTGCGACCGATTTTGATGACGGCCCTCACCACCATATTCGGGCTTGTCCCGTTGGCCATGGGCTTTGGAGAAGGATCTGAAATTAGGGCTCCCCTGGCGATTACAGTCATCGGTGGTTTAACATCTTCAACCATTATGACCTTGTTCATCATTCCCATTCTTTACAGCTCCTTTGAAGATTTGCGGGATATTTTGAAGATTCGTTTTTCAAAAGGACAAAAATGAGTTTATCTTCCCTGGCTACCAGGAGACCCGTTACCACCCTCATGGCCTCCTTTGGTTTTCTTCTTTTGGGTGTTATCTCCCTTGTGAACCTGTCTCTGGACTTGTTTCCGGATGTGACTTTTCCCATGGTCACGATTACCACCCCCATAGGCGGCTATTCTCCGCTTGAGGTAGAAAACCTTATCACCAAACCCATCGAAGAAGCTGTAAGCACTCTCAACAATGTGCATAGTGTGAAGTCTGTATCGAGCGAAGGAGAATCTCGAGTTCATATCGAGTTTAACCTGGGAAGTTCCATGGATTTTGCCGTGGCCGATATTCGGGAAAGGATCAATTTGATTCGGGATTCCTTTCCGCAAGACGTGAAAGCCACCCAAATCCAGAAATACAATCCCTCAGAAGCTCCCATTATGGTCGTCTCGGCCTTCGGGGAAATAAACCCTGTAAGGCTGAGAGAGATGGCCGAGGACGTGATTGAAAAAAGGCTGAAGAGGATCGAGGGGGTGGCCAATGTAGAAATCAAGGGAGGATTGGAGAGAGAAATTCTTGTAGAAGTAAACCATAGCCGCCTTAAGGCCTTGGGGCTTTCCATCAGCCAGGTGGCCGATGCTCTGAAATCCAGTAATCTTAACCTCCCGGGAGGAATCCTTGAGCAAAAAGATTCTCAATTTTTAGTTCGAACCGTCGGGGAATATCAGGATCTTGAGCAGATTGCAAACGTAGGTCTCTCCCGAACGAAAGCTGGTTCGGTGATTTATTTGAAAGACATCGCTAAAGTAAGTGACTCTCATAAAGCAGAGGATACCATTACCCGCTTCCATGGAGAATCCAGGGTCATGCTCTCGATTCAGAAAGAGAGCGGGGCGAATATTCTGAAGGTGGAAGAAGCAGTTCAAAAAGAACTGCAGCGGATGCAAGAGATTTTCTTAAAGGGAGTGAAAGTTGAAACGGTTTATAACCAGGCTGATTTTATCCGGGGGGCCATCCACCGGCTGCGCGACGAGGCTCTGATCGGAGGCCTTCTGGCTATGGTTATGGTCTGGCTGTTCTTAAGAAATGCTCAATACACGTTGATTGTGGCCGCGGCCATTCCTCTTTCCATTCTGATTACTTTCAGCTTCATGTATTTTGCTGGCCTTACCCTTAATATCATTTCCCTTTCCGGATTTACTCTGGGCATTGGCATGTTGGTGGATAATTCCATAGTCGTTGTGGATAGTATTTTGAAAAAAAGAAAGGCGAGGTTCGACCCCATCGAAACTTCCCTGATGGGGACAAAAGAGATAACCAAGGCGATCACCGCCTCCACGTTTGCCCATATCGCCGTTTTTTTACCGGTTATTTTCCTGCAAAAAAAGATCCGACTCATGTACAGTGGCCTATTTTTTACAGTCTCCTTCTCCCTCCTTGCTTCGCTGGCCGTGGCTTTAACCCTGGTTCCCCTTTTCTTCTCGCGGAAAAATCCACCTATTCCCGGGCGGCAGGGAAAAGAAAAATTCAGTTTTCCGAAGTATCGGCGGATCTTAATCTGGGGTCTCCGTAACCGGGGAAAAGTCATCAGCGGCGGGTTTGCTCTCTTTGCCGGCAGTCTTTTCCTCATTCCGGCCATTGGTTTTGAGCCCATGGCCCGGATTGATCGGGGAGAATTTAAGATCATCCTCCGAACCCCGCCGGGGACAAAAATTTCAATCACGGACCAGGCGGCCAAAGAGGTGGAGAACACCCTTTTCCGTATCCCGGGGGTGAAAGATGTATCTACGGAGGTAAAAGAAGAGCGGGCCGAGCTTCTGGTCCGTCTTGTTCCCATTTCCCAAAGAGAGCAGAGCACTTGGGAATTTGTCGAGGAGATCCGCCCCCAAATTACCTCTGTTCCTCGTACCCAAATTTATTTTGATATCGAGAGAAGAAGCACGACTGGTAATAAAATTGCCCTGGAAATCAACGGCCCCGACCAGCAGAAATTAATCGAGTTGGCTTTGAAGGTAAAAGAGAAGCTGGCCACAATGGGGGATTTGAGCGACATTGTGATTCATCAGGGAAACCCCAAGCCCGAGATGCAGATTTTCGTTCAACATGAAAAGGCAGGGGCTGCCGATTTGAATGCCACCCAGATCGCCCATGCGGTTCGTTCCCATTTAACCGGCCCCATTGTTACGGAATATCGGACCAAGGGCAAGGAGATCGACCTGAGGGTTAGGCTGGAGGCAGAGGACCAAAAGAATCTTTCAGTTCTGAATCAAATTTCGCTTCCTGCAGAAACTTCGTCTCAGAGGGTTCTTGTTCCTTTGGGTGAGTTGAGTACATTCCGTTCTACCCTGGGTTGGGCGGAGATTCATCGAAAAGACCAACACCGGATGATCGAGATGAGTGCGGAAATCGGCAAGTTAGACCTGGCGCGAACGGCTGCTAAAATCGAAAAAGAGTTGGCCGACTTTCCTTTCCCGAATGAATACAGCTATAACTTTGGAGAAAACTACCAAGAGATGAAAGAAAGTCAGAAGGAAATGATATTTGCCTTCACCTTAGCGGTTATTCTGGTCTATATGATCTTTGCCTCCCTTTTAGAATCTTTTGTTCACCCTTTAACCATCATGCTCTCTGTCCCTCTGGCGGTTATCGGTTCTATATTCCTTTTATTCCTGACCGGGAAGGCGATTAATATTCCCGTCTACGTGGGAGCTATCACCCTCGCCGGGATCGTGGTCAATAATTCCGTGGTGCTGATAGACTACATCAACCTTTTGCGGTCAAAAGGAGTGGGAAAGTGGAAAGCCATCATCAAAGGGGGAGAAGCGAGGCTGCGACCGATTTTGATGACCTCGGGCACAACCCTATTAGGATTATTTCCCATGGCTTTAGACCGGGGAGAGGGTTCCAACCTCTGGGCTCCTCTGGCTTTAACGGTCATGGGGGGGTTGATTACTTCCACCTTCTTGACCCTGCTGGTCTTACCCGCCTTTTATTCCCTGATTGAAGACTTGAGAAGCCGCAGAAAACCTCGCCTGTTGGGCGATGGGCGGCATTCTGCGAATGTCTTAGAACCCTGAAAGGCGTATACGGATTGGGCTGAAGCGGTAGGGGTAAATAGACAGAAATTCGGTCCGTAAAAATTTATTTTGCGTAGGTTAGTATTTTTTATCGGCGCTTGTAATGCCCTTCCGTAACCGGGGGGCATTACAAGCACGTACTAAGGCAGGGATCATGATGGTTGGGCTTCTTTGAGTTTGTCATATGCATTTAAAATGACCTTCTCAAAATATTCCCGGGTTTCCTTATTAATGGGGTAGCAGAGATCATACCAGCGTTTCGATTCTTTCGTTTTTTGGGAAGGGAAAGAAAGCAATTTCACGTTGCCGTTTTTGGATTTTAGAATTTTTATGTTGCGAATGGCCAAGCTGTTATCCAGGACGACTTCGGCAAATCCCAGAACGTTTCCCTCGTCATTTCTCTCGCGAATGGTGATATTTACATTAGTAATCTTTACCATATCTTTTCTCCTTTTGTAGTAATTTTTTTGTCATTTAATTTTTTGTAATGCTTGCTTAGCCTGCGTGAAGTCGGGATTGAGTTGTAAGGCCCTGGAGTATTCCTTTTTGGCGCGGTCTGTAGCTTTCATGCCTTCAAATATCCTCCCCAGTTCGAAATGATAGAAGGCATATTGGGGTTCAGCGCGGAAAATAATCCCAAATTCCGCCATCGCCCGGTTCATGTCTCCCTTTAGAGCATAGATCCTTCCCAGGTCGAAATGGGCCTCGGTATAATCAGGACTCATTTCCAGAGATTTCTGAAGCTCCACGATTGCCTCATCCAGCTTCGCTTTATCGAAGGATAAAATCTTACCGATCATGGCCCGGGCGTGATAATTTTTTGGTTCAATATCCAAAACTTTCTTAAATTTGGCGATGGCTTTTTCGGTTTCTTTCTTGTAAAAATAAGTCATCCCCATCCAGTAATGAGCAATAGGCGTATCCGGAGACAACTTGGCCGATTCCTCAAAAGCTTTTAGAGCTGCATCAAATTTTTTCTCACGAAGAAATTCATGACCTTTTTTGAACGGTTCCTCAGCCCCCTTGGCAAAAGGACTTTTTTTCACTTCCGTTTCAGAAACCCTACTGAGCGATTTTCCCTTGACTGTTTTTACTGTGACCCAGTAGGTGCCTCCTGCGGCTGCAACCACTGCGATGATAATCGCTGCGATCCATTTTTGGCTTGCTTTCATTCATTTTCTCCTTGGTCAAATTCTATTATAGCATACAAATATTTTTCTCCCCTGTCAATTATTTATACTTACTGTCAACTTATTATCGTAGTCAACATCACAACCATTCGCGGTTAACCCAAAACTGCCGGTTAATTCTATTTAAAAAATTCGGATTTTTATAATCCCTAAATGGAGCCTCTTCATTCATAAATTTTATGCAAAAAAAATGCCGGTTTAAATGAACTAGGATTTACCGCCCTTGACAACAAAATCCCTTCTCAAATTCTGTCATAAGAAGTAGGGGTAAAAATCCTTTTTAAAGCCAGTATGTTAGGGGGGTGTTGAGGAGTTCATTAAAAAAAAGATTGACATCTTCTTTAGTGAAGTCTTGCATTTTTTAGGCGCATAGTTGTTCCTGGTAACTATCGAGAATATTAGCTTAAAATGGACCTTCAGGGATTTAAGGTTCACGGTAATCCTTTCTACCAGAATCTGTTTCCTTACTTGGGCGGCGCGGCATAAGTTGGTGGTGGCGGCCCGGGTGGTCAAAATTAACGATCATGAGAAGAACTTTACGAAGGGGTTGGTGCGGGAGGCGCAGCAGCGGACGGGATAACTTTTTTCTTAAGTTCCAGGAGACCCGCCTCCTC
The DNA here is from genome assembly GCA_029857975.1 of Deltaproteobacteria bacterium. The sequence continues at coordinate 5,414 of JAOUFX010000031.1, forward strand.
TGTCCCCTCCCTTTTCCAGAATCCCCTGACTCAGCCGAGCTGATTTCTCTTTTCCATAATTCCAAAGCTATCCCCCTTTTAAATATCCTTCCCCTATCCCTTCCTGCCATCCTTATGGCGGAATTCCAAAAATCCCTTTAAAAATGTTGCATGCCAGACACAAAGGTGATATAAATTTAATCATTTTAAACTATCCTCCAAGAAGAAAGTAGGACGACATTCTGATAGGCGGAAACCTCTCTTTTGACTGGGGATATAATTGTCAGGAACTCTTAACCGGATATAAACATGAGAAAAATTGAAAAGGAATTTCGATTAAAACTCGACCTTCTCTGGCTTCTTACAAAGAAAGAAATAACTCTGAAGTATAAAAGGACCTTCCTGGGGATCTTTTGGTCTTTGTTAAACCCTATTCTTTTAAGCTTAGTCCTTTTCATTGCCTTTAAGATATTTTTGAAGATCCAGATGGAGAACTACGCCTTCTTTTTCCTTTCCGCTCTTTTCCCCTGGAACTGGTTTTCTGCTTCCACAACCATGGCCACCGCAACCCTGATTGGTAATGTAAACCTCATAAAAAAGATTCGTTTCCCGAGACATTTTCTTATTCTTGCAGTGGTCTTAGCTCAGCTCGTTAATCTTCTCTTTGCCCTTCCAATCATAATAACGCTTGCCTACTTTTCTGGAAAAGGGCTTGGAGTAATTTGGCTGCTGGGGATTCCCATTTTGATTACGATACAATTCATCGTAACAACCGGTATCTCTCTATTGACCGCCATGGTGAATGCCTATTTTCGGGACATGGAATACATCATAGGTGTCGCGATGAGTATGCTCTTTTGGATGACCCCAATTATTTATCCCTTAGAGATGGTCCCAAAAGCTTATAAAATATACCTAACCTTAAATCCCCTCACTTACCTGATAACGGCCTGGAGAGATATATTTATGTTCAACTCCATAAATTGGGCCAATATAGGTATCTCTTTTGGAAGCGCTTTGGTATTTTTCTTTTTAGGTGTTTTTGTCTTTCAACGACTTGGTAGGAGATTGGATGAGGTTATATGAGTTACATTGTTGAAATCGAAGATGTATGGAAGAGGTTTCCCATGATGCGGGATAAGCCCGGTTTTAAAGAATTTTTAGTGAACCTACCTAAATTTGCCAAAAGAAACTCAGATGCCTACTTCTGGGCCTTAAAAGGGATAAGTTTTAAAGTTAAAAAGGGTGAGTGCCTTGGTGTAATAGGGAAAAATGGCGCAGGGAAAAGTACCCTACTTTCTTTAATGCTGGGAACGATTTTCCCGACCAAAGGAGAGATAAAAGTATCTTTAAAGGTGGCGCCCCTTCTGGAACTTGGGGCAGGATTCCATCCTGACCTTACGGGCCCGGAGAATATCCTTATCAATGGTGTGCTTCTGGGTCTTACAAGGAATGAGGTTATGGAGAGGATGGAAAGGATTATTTCTTTCTCCGAGATAGGAGAATTCATCAATATGCCAGCACGTACATATTCGAGCGGCATGTATCTACGGCTTGCTTTTTCCGTAGCGATCCATACAGATCCCGAGTTACTCCTTATCGATGAGATTCTTGCTGTAGGCGATGAGGCGTTTCAGAAAAAGTCCAGAGAAGCCTTAATTGGATTGATAAAGAGAGGGGTTACAACCATTTTTGTTTCCCACAACTTAGCTGCTGTTCAAGAGATTTGTGATAGCGCCATTTGGCTGGATGGTGGAGAAATAATGGCAGGGGGAGATCCAGAAAAGGTAGTCGAGAATTATAGAAAATATTATTAATTCATTTCATAATTTAAAAGGTATGCATTAAAATTTTACTTCAATAAAAGATGCTTCATAATACGACAAATTGCAAACTCTCTCGGTGGTAAAATTAGCATACCGAGGCAGAGAAAGGTTTTTATGTTGAAGGTGAATGGCGAAAGATTTCTGCCATGGATGGAAGATCCAATAATTAATTACGAGCATTTACACCGGTATAGATTTGCAAGGGAGTTTGCAAAAGATAAAAAAGTTTTAGACCTCGCATGTGGCGAAGGTTATGGTAGTTTTATGCTTTCAGAAGTTTCAAAAGGAATTATTGGCATAGATATTGATAAAAACGTGATAGGGCATGCTACTTCAAAGTATAACAAAGAAAACCTACGATTTATTGTAGGGTCTATAAAAGAGATCCCGATTGAAGGAAAAGATATTTTCGATCTTATAATCTGTTTCGAAGCCCTTGAACATATAACAGAGCAAGATAAATTAATAACGGAGGTAAAAAGATTGCTCAGACCAGATGGCATTTTCTTGGTATCAAGCCCAAATAAGTATATCTATTCTGATCAATCTGGTTATCAAAATCCCTTTCACAAACGGGAGCTTTATTTTAACGAATTTACAAAACTCCTTGATAAGTATTTTAAACACACTTATATTTACGGTCAAACGGTCAACCCCTCTTCGAATATCTTTAATTTGTTAAGTGATTTGTCAACTACAAAAAATTATATTATTGAAAAATGCGATAAAGAATTTTTATTCGTGGGTAACGAAAAAAAAGAAGCTCGGTATTTTATTGCATTCGCATCAGATTCAACTATTAAAAATATGATCGGATATTCATACCTTTTAGATATATCTGATTCAGTCACTGTGCAAAAGGATGCTCAGATTGAGAACCTGGAGGCCACAATCAGGGAAAAGGATGCTCAGATTGGAATCCTGGAGGCCACAATCAGGGAAAAGGATGCTCAGATTGGAAGCCTGGAGGCCACAATCAGGGAAAAGGATGCTCAGATTGGAAGCCTGGAGGCTACAATCAGGGAAAAGAATGCCCAGATTAGAAGTTTAGAGGCTGCCATCAGGGAAATAAACCTTCACATAAAAAATCTCGAAGTTGAAATTTGTGGAAAGGAAAGCCATATAAAAAATATTGAAAATTTGCTGAATGAAAAAGAGAAAATCTTAGATACGATATATAAATCTCGAGGATGGAGAGCCCTGAATATATATTATCGCGTAAAAGCTAATATTTTCCAATAAATATACAATGAATTATCATAAATGCGGGGGGATGACTTATGTTTGAAAAGATAAAATCGTATATGCTCTTCAAGACCCTATCTCACTTAACGGACCAGCAGTGGCTGGAAATTCTTATTAAAAGCATCGAACGTCCTTACGTAGGGTTAATTAAATTGCCCGGATTTCCCCCTGAGCAGCTCCAACATAGGATTAATGGATCTTCCGGTGAAGATGCACTAAAAGCGGCTTTTAACATTTATTCTTGGATAAAGCTCTACACCAAAAGTTTAGGGATAAATCTGGGGCGTAATAGTTGCGTACTTGATTTTGGATGTGGCTGGGGTCGCATAATTCGGTTTTTCCTAAAAGACGTACTTGCTGATAACCTTTATGGTGTAGATGTCAATCCGGAAATGATTACCATTTGCCAGGAACGCGTGCGACATGGAAATTATAGCGTGGTCAGCCCACTACCACCCATTGATTTTTCCGCTGATAGTATAGACATTATTTACGCCTACTCGGTATTTTCACATTTGGCCGAACCAGTACACATAAAATGGATAGAAGAATTTTCCAGGGTATTAAAACCAAAAGGCATTTTTTTTGCGACCACGTGGTCCCGTGACTTTATTGAATTTTGCCGATCATTGCGGGGGAAAACGCACGAGTCCCCTTGGTACAATTCCTTAGCCAACTCTTTTTTAGAAAGTGAGGCAGCTCTAAAAGATTACGATAGCGGTAAATTTGTGTACAGTCCAACAGGCGGAGGTCCTGCACTTCCCAGTTCCTTCTACGGAGAGGCTGTTATCCCTCGTAAGTACATTGAACTGGAGTGGACAAAATATTTGGCGTTTGTAAATTTCGTCGATAATCGGAATATAGATCCACAAGTTATAGTCATAATGCAGAAGAAATAAAGTCATTTCTTCAAGTTTTTTATGGAACAATCTTTTTTTAATAAGCTTGTGTGGTTAAAGGATCGAATTTTATTTGAAGACCTAGTTTTTCGTCTTGAACATTTTAAGACCGATGACTGGGAACTTGGGGAGGAATGCTTCAATTTTTATAAAATAAAACCCCTGATAGACCAATATTCCAAATTTTGGTTTTTAAAGAAAAAATTCCATATTAAAAATATAATGGAACTAGGTTTGTGGGAAGGAGGAAGCACGGTTTTTTGGTTTGAGTGTTTTCGTCCCCAAAAGATTGTTGGTATTGATATAGCAGAAATAAAAAAAAGTGATTATTTCCAGAGTTATATAACTTCCAGAGGATTAGAAGAACGTATTAAACATTACTGGGGAACGGATCAAGCCAATTCCGAAAGGCTCAAAGAAATCTTCAAAAATGAATTTGATACTCCCCTGGACCTTGTCATCGATGATGCTTCCCATATGTATGAATTGACCAAAAGCAGTTTCGAAACTCTTTTCCCCATGCTTCGTCCAGGAGGTATTTATATTATTGAAGATTGGGCCTGGGCTCATTGGAAGGATATTCAAATGCCCGAAAATCCCTGGATGACAAATACCGGATTAACGAGATTGGTCTTTGAACTTGTCGAATTAACAGGTAGTACAAATAATGAAATAATATCTGCCCTAACTATTTTTCAAGGGTTTATAGCAATAGAACGTGCTGAAATGGGGACAAAAAATCTTGATAAAGATTTCAAGATTGAAGAGCATATTTATAGGCGAGCAGGAGATGTTCAAAAGGCAAAGGATGAACAAATTAAAAAGCTCGAAAAAACGCTAACAGACATAGATATCTGCTTACGCAATACTAAATCTCTGTTGGCGGAAAAAGAAGTCACCTTGAGCAACATATACAAATCCAGGGGATGGCGGGTTTTACGCATTTATTATAAATTAAAGGAAAAGATTCTCCGAAAGTGGCTGTCTGGGGTTAGTTAATATTATAATGCGTTTTTCTGTTTTTTATTTTTCTCCAGATGTAGAGCCCTGCGTATTAAATTTTTTTTCAAGGGGAAAGATGAATGAAAAACAATCTTTATGATGTTTGTATTGTGGGGGAGTTGGGACACGTGGGGCTACCCCTGGGTATTTCTTTAGCTGAAGCAGGCAAAAAGGTTATTCTTTTCGATATAGATAAAACTGCAATAGATACTGTTTCTCATGGAAAGATACCCTTTATGGAGAAAGATGCAGAAGAAATCCTTAAGCAAGTTTTGGGAAAGAATCTTTTTATCTCATCAGATAGGCACGTGATTTCTGAAAGTTACTTCGTTACAGTGGTCATAGGAACTCCCGTAGACGAACACCTTAATCCAAAGTTTACTAGGTTTAAAAATTTTTTTTCCGAAGTAATTGAATTTACAAAGGACGATCAGCATATTATTTTGAGGAGTACCGTTTTCCCTGGAAATACAGAGAAGGTTAAAGAATTTCTCAGATTGAAGGGCAGGAAAACGAAAGTCTCATTCTGCCCGGAAAGAATCGCGGAAGGAAGGGCGATGGAAGAACTTCGGAACTTACCTCAAATCGTTTCCTCTTTTGATGAATTATCCTTCCAGGAGGCAAAGAAATTATTCCTTTCCCTCACAAATCTATCAATGATTTCGGTATTAGTCCTTATAGTTTCTTGGATTAAAGAAAAGGGGTGGAATGGTAAAAGCTCCTCAATTAGACGGATAGGTACGATTGTTTTTGTATTTATATTATTTTTCTCTTTGTTTGTAATATCCTATCTCAAGGGAGTAAATGGAATGAATGCGCATAAAAAAATCTGGAAAATGCAGCACCTTGTCTTGAAAATGCAGAAATGGCGACAGACGAATGTTTAAAAGTCTTTTATCCAGAGGCTGAAACTGTCCGAAAAATGGCAACAACAATTCCGAAATTAGGACTTATAAAAGCAATTGATTGGCAGGAAATTAATCGAATTAGCGGTGGTTAATGTTTATAGATACTGTTAATGGAAATTTATAGGGGCAATCCCCCAAAAATGTAACTGTTGATTTAAATAAAGAAAATAAAATAATTATGAAGGGATGGGCAGTTGATAATATTAAAAAAATTCTGGAAAGAGAATTTATATTATTTTTAGAAATAGTAAAAAGGAAATTATTATCCCTGCACAACGGTCCGATAGGCCAGATGTTGCCAATTATTTTACAGTAGCGGCCTATAAGAATTCGGGATGGATGATATCTATAAATTCAAATCATTTAAGAGAAGAGATATATTCAATATATGTGAGAATCGTTAATTCAGAGGGAACTGAATATTTTGAACTACAAGGTGCTAAAACCCTGTCTCTTATTAGGGGGGGC
>JAOUFX010000687.1 GCA_029857975.1 Deltaproteobacteria bacterium
TCCACATGAAAAGGCTCCCAATCCTTTGGCAGGGCATCCTCATTCTCGCCAAAAATCCAGCCGGTAAAGTCTGAGGGAGCTGACAGCGTTCCCTTATCCGGCGTAGGAGGCTTTGATCCTCCGACGGAGTAGGCTATGGAATTCATTGCATATCCTATAGCCGCATTGGCATGGTTGCCTTTTCCTGCCGCCCCTTGCCCGTAAGCAATCCCGATTTCCTTCACAATCGGCCCGTTTACAATAACCAGCATCGCGGTTGTACCCGTCGTGGTGCCCGCACCCCGCCAATTGGCCTGAGGAGCGAGAAGAGCCTCCAGAGCAGCAATGAGCACCGGCATATACTCCGCCCTGCAGTCAGCCATGGCGGCATGAATCGCGGCCAATTCAACCGTAAGGACACCCATCCTCGGAGGGACGATGCCAATAACTTCACTGGGCTTGCGGCTTGTTCCCTTCAATATCTTCGCTACACGCTCAGGAGTCGGGGGGATGATGGGGAGTCCCATTGACCATCCTTTATCATAAAATAGTCTGCTAACATCTTCACCTGGACCTCTGAATTTAAACTTCGCTGCCGGATAAGGAGATTGCATGGGCGGCAACTGAGCCATCGGATTCCACTGAATCGCCGCCTTAAGGATCTCAGGAAAGGAATTATCCGCTTTCTTTCTAATCTCTGGAAGGGGGATCATGCCCATAGGATGCGGCACAATCACCAAAGACATTTCAGCAACCCCTTGACTTAATGCCGTGTCTTTTGCCAGAGATATAAACTCACTGGTAGCAATGGTAACGGTTGGGATTCCCAATCTTTCCAGGTTTAGCTGGTCAACTACCAGCCATGAGGTACAGGACCCTCAGTCACACTGTGCGGCAATAACGAGGTCTGGCTTAAAGGAAGCAACCTTTTCGGCAAACTTTTTACTTGAATCCGGGTTCTGGCTGGACCTATAAGTCTCTGGAGCAGCCTCCCATGTTTTAATAACCTTGATATCTTTCGCTTCCTTTGCGAGCAATTGGGCAACTCTTTCCAAAAAGTTATCAGAATTATGTTTCCCGTTTGCCCGGAGCACTACGGTCTTACCAACCAAGGTAGTTGGATGAGCGTTGACCTTCATCGGCTCGACTTTAATGACTCCCTCTGGGCTCAAAAACTCCCATTCCTGGACAGCCTCCTCGGCCAACGACGTCGGGGGGCGGACAGGAAAGCCACCACGATCAGAAGGAGCAAAGTGCTCAACAATTTCCTCTCCATTCTTTGCCCTTTGGTTAATGCCTTTTTGCTCTAATTTGCAGCTTAACAAGAATATCTCCTTACGTCTTGCTGTGGTACCATCTCCTCATATCTGGTTCTGCAATTCCTCCCCCTTTTCAAGATTGAGGCAAGATAGAGAAAAGCGACCAGAGGTCCTGAAAGCGGATTCTTTATTCCTAACTAATCTGGTTCTCTTCTCAGGACGAATTGGCATTCGTATCCTATTGGCAAAAAGCTTCCTTCCCATCAGATGATTCCCTCAGCCTTCAGGGTGTCTAACTCAGCGGGGGTCATGCCGAGCAGGTCACCATAAATTTCTTTGTTGAATGCTCCCATCCCTTTTCCGGTCCAGCGTATCTTCCCGGGCATGGCGGGGAATTTCGGCATCACTCCCAGCATCCGTATTTTCCCCAATTCTGGGTCCTCTATCACTACAATGTCCTCGCGTGCGGCGTACTGGGCATCCTCAAAAATATCCCGAATATCATAAACCGGCGCCGCCACCGCCCCTGCCTCTGCGAAAAGATCGATCACCTCTTTCCGCTCATGTTCTTTTATCCACTCCCCGGTGAGTTGATCTAATTCTTCCATATGTCGCGAAATTTTAGCAGGGCCAAACCTCTCATCGCGCAGGAGATCATCTCCGCCGATCAGCTTCAAAACCCGCTCCAAAACCCCTCTATTGGCGGCAGAGACCGCCACCCATTTATGATCCTTGGTCGGGTAATTATTGATGAGGGAAGTAGAACCCGGGAAGCCCATCCTTACTCCGTTTCGTTCGGGAACGATGCCCAACTGGTCGAATAAGATCGTCTGCCATTCGATCAGCCTGTATAGGGACTCGAAAAGAGCGATATCGATGACCTGTCCAGCATTCCTCCTGAGGCCGTCTCGATGGTACAAAGCCATCATGAGGGCAAAGGCCCCGGTGAGCCCCGAAACGGTATCCCCCAAAGAAAATCCCGGGCTGATAGGTTTTTGCCCGGGGTATCCTGTAATTTGCATGGCTCCGCTCATGGCCTCAGCGGCCCTGCCGAATCCCGGACGGGGACTGTACGGCCCTGTTTGTCCATACCCGGATATTCGCAGCATGATCAATTCGGGGTTCACCTTTTTCAAGTCTTGCCAGCCAAGGTTCCATTTTTCCAGAGTCCCCGGCCGGAAGTTTTCAATAAGGGCATCGCACTTGGCTGCCAATTTTTTGCAGATTTCCTGTCCCTTCGGGACTCTCAGATCCAGAGTAATATTCTTCTTATTCCTCCCGCTTACTTTCCACCAAAGGCCAAGCCCATTCTTCTTGGGTCCCGCATAGCGCATTGTATCTCCCTGGCCTGGAAGTTCGACCTTGATGACCTCCGCCCCAAAATCAGCCAACAGGGATCCCGTAAGAGGCCCGGCCACAACGTTGGCGAGTTCCAAAACACGAACTCCCTCCAATAAACCCTGACTCTCCTTCTCGCTCATCTTGGTTTTGGAATTTGCTCCTTTTTCTTGTCTTCCTCTGGGGTTAAGGAATTTTCAAAAAAAAATCCACTT
>JAOUFX010000688.1 GCA_029857975.1 Deltaproteobacteria bacterium
CAAGGGCGGCAATCGCGTTTTTTAAATCGCCCTTTTCCCAAAAATCCTGCGAACCCTGAAAAAATTCTAATGCTTCATCCAAAAGGGACTTCGGGTCTTGGGGTTGATTTTTTTCGGATGTTAAACTGGGAACAGAGGGAGATGGAAAAGTCCCTGCTTGAAGGGCAGTTACTTCGCCCTCCTGGGGTTGATTTTCTTTCGATGTTAAACTTGTAACGAATGGAGATTGGAAAGCCTCCTCTTTAAGGGCAGGTACTTCGCTCTCCTGAGGGTTATTTTTTTCAGATGTTAAATCGGGAATAAGCGGAGATTGGAAAGCCTCTTCTTCAAGGACAGGTATTTCGCGCTCCTGCGGTAAATCAAGCCGTTCACCCATGGGCTTTGCCTGGGGTTTAACTTCCGTTTTATTATCTTCAAGTCGTATCGGTTCCTTAAACGGTGGGGAAGGATAGGATTGGAAAGCGGTTTGGGGGAAGACGTCTTTTTTACCTTGATAGGCTTGAATCTCCCCCCTCTTTTGCCCAGATGGGAGTGGAGGTAAAGTGGTAGATTCGGGATGCTTGTCTTTTTGGGAAACATTCTGCCAATTTAAGGAACAGGCTGTCGCCATGGAAAAGAGGACGATCGCCATAATCCTTGCTAGGTAAAAGTTCATTCCCTGTACCTCTTTCCTTCTTATCGTTCTTTTTGGAAAAAAAATTAAAGGTTTTCCGTTTCATATAAAGGAGGACATCCTTAAGTAATTAAATATCTCATTGGGTAAGCTGATAACCTTTCTCGTGAGCAATGGCCTTTCCCCTTTGTACGGCATAGCCAACCCCCGCCGGGCTCATTCATAGGCGTATGGCCAGGGAAGCAAAGGAATTCCCCATTTACTAGTCCCCATTTACCCATTTAAGATCCAGCGGCTGGTCATTGCCCGGCACCTGCTAAAATAGAAACTCCCAAGTCTTTCCATCCAAATCGGAAAAATCGTCAAGGGGAAGAGGCCTGTTTTCGGTACAGGTCTTGGGGAGGTTTTCGCTCGAGCCCTTGAAACTTTAGACACGCGCCCCTACACGAATTTGGGCATGATCAGCCGGGGAATGAAGAGAATCAGGTCGGGGAAAAGGATCACGAGAAGAAGCATTACCAGCATCGGGATGAGAATGATGATCACATCTCTCAGAGCTTTGGAGACCTTGATGCCGGCGATATGACAGTCGATGAGAAGGCATAAACCATATGGGGGCGTGATCAGGCCAAAAGCAAGGGAGATGACCCCGATGATGGCGAAATGAACGGGATGCATGCCCACGGCCTCCGCAACGGGCGCAAGGATCGGGCCTACGATGACGATCGCCGGAACCGCGTCGATGAAGCACCCAATAAAGAGGAAAGCAAGCGCCTCGAGGCCTCCGACACTGGTTATCCCGCCCCCCCATTTGGCCATGAGGGTTATGATGGTCTTGGGGATCTGATAGTAGGCCAAAACCCACCCGAAAGCGGAAGCCGTGCCAATACAGAAAAGGGATATGGAGGCGAGGCGGGCGGTCTCGTAAAGAACTTTGCGGAATTCGCGGGGGCCGATCGACCGGTAAACAAAAATCCCGATCACAAAGGAATACAAAACGGCGATGACCGAGGCTTCGGTGGGAGTGAAGAAGCCGCCCACCACCCCCCCGACGATGATGATCGGCGTCATCATGGCAAAGGAGGCTCGACCAAAAGCTACGAAGAACTCGCGGAGGGAGGATTGGGCGTAGACCGGATACTTCCTGAGTCGGGCATAGACAAAGGTGGCTGCCATTTGGGACAGTCCCACCATGATCCCCGGAACAATGCCGGCCAGGAACAAGGCACCGATGGAAACGGACATGACGCCGCCCCAGACGACCATCAGGATACTGGGCGGGATAATGACCCCCATGACGGATGAGCAGGCAGTAATAGCTACGGAAAAAGTGGGGTCGTATCCCTGCTTCTTCATCGCCGGGAGGAGCAGCGAACCGATACCGGCCGCATCGGCCGTGGAAGACCCGGAAATTCCGGCGAAGATCATGCTCACCACGACGTTGACATAAGCCAGGCCTCCCCGAAACTGGCCGACCAAACAGCGGGTGAGGTCGATCAGGCGCTCCGTGATTCCCGCGGAATTCATGATGTTGGCCGCGAGGAGAAAAAACGGAACCGCAAGGAGGATAAAAGAATTGTAAGCCTTGGTCATCTCGCCAAGCATGAGAATGGGGGTCAGCCGGTCATCCATATAAAAAATGGGCAGACAGGCAAGACCGAGGGCAAAGGCCACCGGCACCCGGAAGATGATCAGGACGACAAAGACGCCGAACATGATTCCCGCGACTTCAGCGGGCGACATGATGATCCCCCCGTAAATGCGCGATGGCCTCTTCGTGTCCCATCAAGACCGCCCAAACCATGAGGATTCGCTCCGCTAAAAAAAGCAGCCAGCTGATTCCAGCCAGCAGGTAGATCCCGTGAATAAAAACCATGTTGATGCCCGTCAATTCCGAGGTCTGATTGTATCCGAAGAGCGCGTAGTCGTACCCGTTGAGGACAAACACCATCGTGAAGATCAGCATGAAGATGTAAACAACCAGACGCATGACCGCCTCCCCCCTGGCGCTCCGGGGGGTGGGGAGAACATCCACCTCGAAGTGCGTCCCCTCCCGCACGGCGATGGTGGCGCCGAGCAGAATGATCCAGATGAAGCAAAACCGGGCGGCTTCCTCTGTCCAAATATAGCGGGGGATGAGACCCGTGTAACGGGAGACAATCTGAAGCGTGACCTGA
>JAOUFX010000689.1 GCA_029857975.1 Deltaproteobacteria bacterium
TTAACCTGAGCCACTCTGAGCCTTGGCGAGTGATCCAGGCTCAAAGTCTTGACTAAATCTTAGTCCTTGGTTTTGAGATTAAATAGGGAACTCGCCTGGGCCTGCTCTTTTGAATAATCCAAGCTCACCCGGCCTAAAAGTTCCTTTTCCGCAAAATCCAGGTGCTCCTTTATGGCCTCCCGAGCGGAAACGGCGTTATGGATTTGAACGGCTCTCAATATTTTTTTGTGTTGGGCCAAAATAATTTTTAAATATCCCTCTAAATCTTGATTGCCATCCAGGAGGGAATAATATTTATGGGTTTGAAAAAGCAACCCGGTAATTAGATCGTAAACCTTGGAAAAAACAGAATTCTGCGAGGCATTTACCAGGGCCCGGTGGAAGGAAACATCGGAAGCCACAGCTTCTTGAATTGCTACGGTATCAACCAAAGCTTCCTCGATCTCCTTTATATGATTCGGGGTTGCCCGCTCGGCCGCCAATCCAACAAGCCCTATTTCCATAAGCTTCCTGGTTTCAAAAACCTCGTGAATGGTAGAGCTCTGGCTATCCAGCCAGAAAAAAGAATTAAAATTATGCTGGCTGTCACAAATAATTGTGCCTTCTTTGGTCCGCTGGGTGATGCCAATGGTTTCTAAGGCCTTTAAGGCTTCCCGTATAGAACTTCGTCCTACGTTAAAGAATCCGTTTAGTTGCCTTTCGGACGGCAACTTTCCCCCCTGTTCAGTCTTCCCGAACGGACCATAGAAATGATTTGATCGATAATTTCCCCGGAGATCGTGGTTTTTTTTATGGGCCTGAAATACTTCATCTTGAATAACCCCAAAAAGTCATCCTGCTGCCACCCAGCCGCCGTCTACAAATAAGGTCTGCCCGGTTACAAAATCCGAAGCTGCACTGGCCAGATAGATTGCGGCGCCAATGAGGTCATCAGGGGTTGCCAGCCGCCCCAAAGGAATGCGGCTAAGAACTTTTTCCAAAACTTCACCTTTCAAAAGCTCTTCCCGGCTGGGAGTGCGGGTTGCCGTAGGGGCTAAGGCATTCACCCTTATTCCATGGACAGCCCATTCCACAGCAAGTACTTCTGTTAGGTGGGATACCCCGGCTTTGAGGGCGGCATAGACGGACCGGCCCGGAATCATACTGCGGCTGAAAGTAGAGCTTAAATTAATTATTTTGCCGTAGTTCTGATTGCGCATGATAGCCCCGATAATTTGACAGCAGAAAAAAGTTCCTTTTAAGCCGGTATCCAGCATCAAGTCCCACTCGTTTTCCGTCACCAGCCATGCCGGTTTGGTAACTGTATAGGCTGCATTGTTGATGAGAATATCCACCTTGCCGAAACGATCCAGGATAAAATTCCCCAGCTCTTCAATGCTGCTTATCTTGCCCACATCCAGGACAAATACTTCCCCTCTTCGCCCAAGGGTCTCTATCTGGGCCTTTACTTCTATCAACTTTTGTTCGCGGCGGCTGCAGACGATGGCATCCGCACCCGCCCCGGCTAAACCCAACGCCAATTCGCGGCCAATCCCCTCGCTTGCCCCCGTTACCACTGCTGTCCTGCCGGCAAGATTGAAACGATCAAGATACTTATTCAATTTTGGCCCCCATTTATTGGTCTGACATTCAGATACCCTGATGCAGAATGCTAAAACTATGTTAACCTTTTTTCAAGATTTTTTTTAACCTAAATTGAGCGATTTTTTTTCACCACAGAGATCTCAGAAAATAATTCCATAGTTAATAACAAAATAAGCTCAATATCTTATCTGTGTTCTCAGCGGATAAATTCGTCAGATGCAATATTGTGTTATTTTCACTTAACGAGTGCACAGAGTAAAGCAGAAAAAAGGACTTTACTCCCTTTTCTTATCTTAATTTTCCTCTGTGCCCTCTGTGGTGAATCGCCTTTTTTGGGTTTAATTTTTTTTTGATAGACATTTTTTCCTATTTTTCCCACTTCCCAGGAAAGGAAATTGTAGATGTAATAATTTTTTATTATTATTAAATTTTATATTTTTCCATTTTTTACTTCAATAGATTAATAAAGGCATTCTCCCCCTTTTGGATTCAGGGAATTTTTTGGTTGAAATATTTTTGAGGTTTTAATATTCTCTCGGAGAACTGAAGGCTTGAAAAGAATAAGGGGATTATTATCCTTGGGAAAAAATGATACGGAAAGGAGGAAGGCCGCCATTTACCCCGGGCGAGCTGGGGAAGGATTTGCTAAGGCAAATTCCGATATTCTATTTATCAAAGCAGGAAGAGATGAAAGGTTTAAAACCATGGTTCACCGCATTAGTTGTTTTAGGGCTTTTATGGAGCATATCCTCCGCAGGCTTTGCAGGAAATGATTGACCGCAAGAACTTAGGAGTAAAGATTGGAAAAGGATTCTATACCTATCCAGAACCGGAATGCATGAAACCGGACTTTTTAAAAGGCTAAGCAAGAGACGGCCAATATTTTTTTGGGAGAGACCTAATTGATTCGAGGAGGTAAAGCCGCTGTCGGCGCTATTTCGGAAGCTATTGGTTTCTTGAACCGGCAACCACGCGACTGGAAAATTACGGCAACGCGGACATCGGTATATAGATTCTTCTACCAAATGGTTCTTCCCTACCTCTCTATTTTTACTATTGGTTTAGGAGCTAGTGGCACCCAGCTTGGCATCGTCAACAGTGTCGGCATGGCGGCTGCTGCTTTGCTGAGTCCTTTCACAGGATGGATCCTGGATAACATCGGCCCCAAAAAGATTTACCTCGTCGGTATCGGTCTGCTGGCTA
>JAOUFX010000690.1 GCA_029857975.1 Deltaproteobacteria bacterium
CTGGACCATCTCCATGTCCACCATCTCGGCCCCCGCTCGGTAACAGAGCGCAATTCCATCCGCTGATTTGTCCAGGGAAGGCGCGAAAAGCTTATACATGGTAGGCCCGCCGCCAGTGGCCACAAGTGTTGCCCGGGCGTGAGCAACAAGAAATTCCCCCTGGGTTATATCCAAGAGTAAAGCTCCGACAATCCGGGTACCGGCCCGATCCCATAGAAGGTCCACAGCGCGGTGTTCATCCAGGTATTCGATATCCCGGCTGAATACTTGCTCGGAAAGGCGGGAAACAATTTCAATACCCGTAAGGTCTCCTTTGTGAACCGTGCGATCAAAACTCTGCCCGGCAAAAGGCTTCTGATGGATGGTGCCGTCCGGATTGCGATCGAAGAAACAACCATACCGGGTTTCCATCTCTTTGATCCGCTGGGGAGCCACATTGACCAGTTCCCAGGCCAGATCCTGATTATTGATAAACTGTCCTCCCTTGAGCGTATCCTGAAAATGTTTGGCGAAGGAATCGGCTGGGTTCAGAACTACGTTGTATCCCCCTTGGACCATGCGTGAGCATCCACCTTTGCCGATTATGGCTTTGGTGACGAGCAGGATCTTAATTTTTTCTCCGGCATCAGCCGCGTGGAGAGCGGCACAAAGGCCGGCCCCTCCGGCTCCGAGGATTAAAACGTCGGTCGTCACTACCCGAATAGAAATTTTGCTCATTTTTCCCTTCGTTCGTGTTCATATTATTTTAGAAAATCCTGGAAATCTGCTTTAATCTGCGTCCGATGCATTATTATGGTAAGAACCGTAATCCATAAACCGCCTTCGCTCCACGGCCTTAAATCTTTCTTTTTGAGGATCCAGAGAAAGAAGATAAGCTGCCAGAGCCTCCAGATCTTCAAGAGGAATTGCATAGCGGGGCATGGTTGTTCCCGGCTGGTAAAGCCGGGGGTTCAGGATAAAATGCTGGATCCACTCCGGGGATCGCTTCCGTTGTCTGATCACACTTACATCTGGACCTTCTCGCCTTCCTTCCATGCCGAATATTTGATGACAATAGGCGCAATTTTTTTCCAGGTAGACCTGGGCTCCCCGTATTTCGGAGTTTAGAAGATTTCTTGCGGGAAGGATAATCCTTTCCCCGTAACGAGCATTGGCCATTCCCAGAAAACTGAAATATAGAATAACCACCAAAAAAGTTGCCCCTAACCCCAGAGATAGAGGACGGAGCAATATTCTCCGTTCGGGGTTCCGGTCGATGTAAGGCAATCCAAAAAGCAAAAAAGCAAAAGCAGCAATCGCTAACAGGCTCATCAACGGATAGGCCCCGGCTAAAAACCTCAGCGTTTCTTCCAAATAAAGGAAATACCAAGGGAGAAAGATTCTTTCGGGATTGGCCAGGGGGTTGGCCGCTTCTTGAAGCGGATCGGAAAACCAATTGGGAACAAAGGTTATAGATGCCAAGAGAATAGCGGTGGTGATCCAGGCGATTGATATCCCTTGGAATCGTTGGCCCTCGTATTCTTCCGCAACCTTCCCGTTTGATGCCCTGCGCTGATGCCGGAAGAGAAGCAAGGCAACCAGAGCCGAAAAGCCGATGTGCATGCTATAGAAGCGCATCAAGGAGGTTCCACCCAGCTCTTTTCCCCCCCGAATAAAATCAACTAAAAAGCTGCCGCAATAAGGGATGGAAGAAAGATTGGACAAAACCGTAGCCGTTCCCCAGAAAGAAGCCTGCGAGAGGGGGAGAAAAAAGCCGGTGAAATTCACCCAGAGGGTGATGCCGAAAGCAAAGATCCCAAACACCCAGGCCGCTGGCGGTCTGGCCTTGTAATCGCCCCGGTAAAAAACTTGTAAGAGGTCAAGAAATAAAAGGATAAGCAAAATACTTCCCCCGGCTCCATGAATCCGGCGCATCATCCATCCAAAAGGGACTTGTTCATTCAGTCGCCCTGCGGAGGGAAAAGCTTGCCCGAATTGAGGGACGTAATACACAATCAGGAAAATACCTGAAACCAGGGTCAGCGTGAAAACCCCCCAGAGGGCATACTGGAAGTTCCACCCGGAACGCGAAGGTTCCGTCCTGATCTGATTCTGGGATAATCCTTGGCTCATCCTAAACGATTCCTATTAAAACTTTTTCGTTCTTAACCTGAACATTCCACCGCTCCAGAGGCGATGACGGAGGACCACTCAGCACTCTGCCCTGGGCGTCAAAGATGGCATCATGGCAGGGACAATAGAATTCTTTTTTTTCTGGTTTCCAGGCCACTGTGCAGGCCAAATGGGTGCAGACCAGGGAAAAAGCCTGCAGACTTCCGTCTTCATCTTGCATCACGATTCCCGGGAGGCCTCCATATTGATAGGTATAGAACCCCCCGGCGGTAATTTTATTTAAAGGAATTTCCAACGGCGGGAAAGCTCCTCCTCCAGGAGCAAGGAAACGATATAAGCCGTAGAATAAACTCCCCAAACCGACCGCCGCAAAAAAGCCTCCCAGTCCCTTCAGCAACCCCCGGCGGCTGGTTATGAAGGAAACTTCTTTGCTGGAGGCACCGGCTGATGTTGAAGTCATCAAATCTTCTTTGATCCGGAGGTTCATCTTTTTTCACCCTCCTGGTTCGGCCAGTAAAGGGAAGCCTCAGGAATATTCACTTCTTTAGCACCGGTATATCCATGGCACCGATTGCAGGATTGCTGTGGATGATGGCAGAGTATGCATTCGCGCTCGCTGAAATCTCCGCTGCTTAGCGCCTTTTTATGCGCAGCCCGCCACCGCTCCAAGGGA
>JAOUFX010000691.1 GCA_029857975.1 Deltaproteobacteria bacterium
AATTCTCGCGCGCACGAAAGGAGGATTGATGTGTCTGAAAAAGTTTATTCTGGTTCTCATTGGCCTCCCAATCCGTTACCCGCGGGTTGGGATTTTAACTCTGCCCAACGGGGGCCGTCGTATTTCCCCCCTCTTTGCACCCAAACCCAGTCTCGCCGGAACATGATCTCATGCCAGGGCAGAGGGCGTATGGCGGGGCCCGAATAGACCTGCCCAAGAGGTCCAAAATCGCTCCCGTGACAGGGGCAGAAAAAGCCTCTGTCGACCACGTTTACGATGCAACCCAGATGAGTGCACTCCAGGCTGATAGCGCCGACCTTTGGTCCCCTCCGGAGGATGGCAACTTTGTGTTCAGGAAAAGGAACTATGCTTTCCTGGGGCAGCTGATCTAAAGGGATTACGGGAACCCAACGAGCCGTGGAGAATTTGCCTGTCGAAGTCCACATGGCCCCGAATACCCAGGTTCCGATTGCCCCCAGGAGACCGATGCCGGCCCAAAGGAAGCTGCGGAGGAAAAAATCCCTTCGGTTAATCTGCTCTTTCACCTTTTCCTTCGCTTGTGGAAAGTGTCCGCACGTGACCTACAAGAGACCATACCGCTTGAGCCGAAAGTCTCTTTGCAAAAGGGCTCATGGCTGTTCCCGGAACACCAAAAAAGATGGCCGTGGCAATCCGATCATTGGTAATGGAGTGAAAATAGGGGGAGTTGGTCAAATCTCTCGGACGGGGAAGAAATTTTAAATACTCCGGGCCTTTGCCATGTCCGGCAATCCCATGACAGGATGAACAGTTCTTCTTGAAAACGCTTTCCGTTTCTCCGGCGGAAAGAAGGGGTTCCGGTTTGGCTTGGAATTGCAAATCGGTTCGTTTTTCATCCCTTCGAATCCTTATAAAATGATCAAAGAGCAAATTTATGAGAGATTCGGTTTCTTTTTTCTCCAAAAGGTCCCCGTAAGGTGGCATGGATGTACCAGGGATTCCCCTTTCCAGGGTCTTTACAATTCTCGCGTCGGGAATTATTCGAAAGAATTCAGCATTCTTCCAGAATGCCCGAGGAAAGTTGGCAAGGTTCGGCTGGATGTTGCCAAAACCATCTCCCTGGGCTGCATGACATCTCTGGCAAAATTTCATAGAGGTGCTTGGGATCCATCCCCCGCAAGGGGCTTTCATCAGCTTTCCCCAGGAGTGTACGGACAATATTTTCCTCTTCCTGCCGGGTCATGCGGATCCAAGGCATAATAGCCCCGGGAATCCTTTTCCTGGGAGCCTTGAGAAAATCGCGGATATAACCTTCTTCCCTCATGTAGGCCATATAGGTAAGGTCAGGAGCGATAAAGCCATCATCCTCCTGATACTTATGACAAGCCAGGCATTTCCCCCCTCGAAGGGCTTCTTTGCCGGGGCGGAAAGATTTTTCCAGTTTTTCCCTTTGCGCGCGGATCTGGCTATCCATCTTTGCTCTTCTCATCATCGGGGTTTCATGGAATAATTCCCTCGTTCGGCTTTTTAAAAAATAGGAAAGGTGCTTGATCTGCGCCGGTGAAAGACTGAATTTCGGCATGATGGAGTTTTCCAAGTCCGCTTTCGGTTCGGCGATGGCCCTCTGGATTTGCGGGAGGGAGAGAAAAGACCCTACTTCCCTCAGGTCGGAGCCATATCTTCCTCCGCGCAGGCCTTCTACGTTGTGGCAGGAATCACAGGCATTGAGAGAAAAAAGCCGGAAACCATCCCAGGCTTTTTCTGCTCCTTTCAGCACTTTCAGCTCATGGCAGCGATAACAACTGGCCTGGAGATCCTCTCCTGAAAGCACCCTCCGAGCCCCATCTGCCTTGAACCCGTGGGAAATGACCAGGTCCCGGGCCATTCCTTCACCCAGATGGCAAGCCGTACATCCAAGATCGTCCATGGAGTGAGGAGAAATGGAGGGGTGGTCCTTTCCAAATAACAGATCCTTTCCAACAGCTTTTACGGCTTTTCCCTGAGGGTGACAGGTTAAACAATGTTCCTGGTAGGGGATGCCCCCCAAATTGACCGTGATATCGGCAATGATCGATGTGTGCCCATGTCCTCCGGGATGCAGGACCCGGTCTTCTTTCCATCCTTTATATGCGATGATGAGCGCAAGAGATAGCGTCAAAAAAGTTGCCGCCAGAAGCAACGGATTTAGCCATGCCGGGCCTTTCGGATTCGATTCTGGTTCCATGCGATTACCTACTTCTTCCTAATCCTTATTCGCCCCTGGCGGGTCCCTTTTTTCTTCTGAGGTTCTGCAAATCCCAGGAGACGAAAAAGGCTCTCTCTTCCTTTCGCCTACCGTTTTCCTTCCCTATACTCGCTCTCTTATTTCACCTCATAATAGATGCCCGCCGTCTTTTTCTGGTCCCCCGTCTTGACCAGGACGAGGATTTGATGCTTCCCCTTTTCCTTCAGGTTAAAATAGGCATCATAGCTCTTCATTTCCTTCTCATACTTCAAGGGTTTAATTTGGTCTTTTCCCTGGGGATCGATCACCTTCATGTTGACAGTGGCATCGGTGATGTCCTTGTGTCCATCCTTCAAGGTCACCGTGATATTATGGGTGGTTCCGGGTTCGACCGTTTCTTTCATTTTCATATCCTTGAGCATTTTCTTGTGCTCATCGTTGGCCATCACCATGAAGGTGACCTTCATACCATCCACGAGGACCTCTTTAGTGTCCATCTTCAGGGCTTCGTCCTTTGCCCCTCCCCCATGGCCGTGCTGCGCTCCAGCAAATGGAGCGAAGGCCAAAAGGCTGACGAGCAA
>JAOUFX010000692.1 GCA_029857975.1 Deltaproteobacteria bacterium
GAGGAGATGTAGGCCATGACTTCTGAATCCCGGCCCAAGGTATAAGCGCCGAAACTTTCTCCCATATCACAGTTGATATCGATTCGCTCGGGCATCATTCCTCCTGAATTTTAAATTTAATAGGACGCAGATTTACGCGGATAACCGCAGATAATTATTTTCTTTTTAATTTGTCCTGATAATCTGTGTACATCCGTGTCCAAAAAGGAATTTCCTATACAATTTAATTAGTTACCGCAGAGATCGCCGATACCGCGGAGGTAATCAATTCAAAAATCAAAAACCAGAAAAGATTGGGTTTTCATCTTTGGTTGTATAATTTTTTTAATTTTTTCCCGGCGTCCTCTGCGCTCTCTGTGGTGAAAGGTCTTTTTTATTCGTTCGGGCCGTACAGGTAGCAGGCTACCCAGTGGTTGGGTTCGATCTCTTTGAGCTGGGGGACTGCCCGGTCACAAGGCTCAAACCGATGGGGGCAGCGGGTGTGGAAGTTGCACCCCGCAGGGGGATGAATGGGGCTGGGGACTTCCCCCTGCAGAATGATCCTCTTGCGTTCAAGAGCTGGGTCGGGTAAGGGATTGGCCGAAAGTAAGGCTTGGGTATATGGATGCTTGGGTTGGCGGTAAAGATCTTCGCTCCTGGCCAGCTCGGCAATCCGCCCCAGGTGCATCACGGCCACCCGGTCACTGATGTGTTCGACTACGGAGAGGTCGTGGGCGATGAAAAGGTAGGTTAAATGGAATTCATTTTGCAGATCCTCCAGGAGGTTCAGCACCTGGGCTTGGATGGAAACATCCAGAGCCGAGACGGGCTCATCGGCAATGATCAACTTGGGGTTTAAGGCCAAGGCCCGGGCAATGCCGATGCGCTGCCGTTGCCCGCCGCTGAACTCGTGGGGATAGCGGTTGATGTGTTCCGGTCTCAGGCCGACGACTTCCATCAGCTTGAGGACCCGTTCTTCCTGGTCTTTTTTGTTGCCGATTTTATGAATGATTAAGGGTTCCCCGATGATGGAGCCAACGGTCTTGCGCGGGTTCAAAGAAGAATAAGGGTCCTGGAAGATGATCTGCATCTGCCGTCTGAGGTGGCGCAGGCGCTCGGGGTTGTATTGGAGGATGTCGTCTCCCTCGAAAAAAATTCGCCCCTCAGTAGGCTCTTCCAGCCGGAGGATCAACCGGCCCAGGGTTGATTTCCCGCAGCCGGATTCGCCGACTAAACCCAGGGTTTCTCCCCGGCGGATCGTCAGGTTTACTCCGACCACGGCTTGGACAAAGATCTTCTCCCGGGAGAAAAAATGGGTGTGTACCGGAAAGAATTTTTTTAGATTTTTAACTTCAACGAGGTTGCCGTTTTCGTTCATTCTGTCTGGACTCTTCCTTTTTGCTGACAGCTGACCGCTTATAGCTGACTTTTTTCATGCAACCAGCAACGCACGAAATGCCCCCTATCGGCTTCGACCAGCTGGGGTTCTTCCCCACACCGATCGAAGACGTATTTGCAGCGATTGGAGAACTTGCACCCCGGGGGAAGTTCCAGGAGTGAAGGGACTAAACCCGGGATCGCTTCCAGTTTCTGTTTCCGGCCGTGGTGTTCATCCAGCCGAGGGATCGATTGCAGCAAACCCTGGGTGTAAGGATGTTTCGGGCTGGCAAACAGGGGTCGAACTTCGGTGTATTCAACGATCCGTCCGGCGTACATCACGGCAACCTTCCTGGCGGTTTCGGCAATGACTCCCAGATTGTGGGTGATCAGAATGACGGACATTCCTTTCTCTTGCTGCAGGCGATTGATGAGTTCCAAAATCTGGGCCTGAATGGTCACATCCAACGCGGTCGTGGGCTCATCGGCGATCATCAGCTTGGGGCTGCAGGCCAGCGCCATGGCGATCATCGCCCGCTGGCGCATACCCCCGCTCAACTGGTGGGGATATTCCGCTACCCGGCGCTCGGGAGAAGGAATGCCGACCATCTTGAGCATTTCGATCGAACGGTTCCAGGCTTCCCTCCGGGGCAGTCCTTCATGCAGCTGCAGCACTTCGGAGATCTGATCCCCGATCTGAAAAACCGGATTCAGAGAGGTCATGGGCTCCTGGAAGATCATGGAGATGGAACGTCCGCGAATCTTCCGCATGGCCGCCTCCGAAAAGGCAAGCAAGTTGGCTCCGCTGAAGAAGATTTCCCCGTTAACGATTTTTCCGGGGGGGTCGGGGATCAGACGCATAACGGATAGGGCGGTGACGCTTTTGCCGCAACCCGATTCCCCTACTACCCCCAGGGTTCCCCCTTCTTCCAGATCTAAATCCACTCCGTCAACGGCTTTGGCAATGCCATCATCGGTAAAGAAGTAGGTATGCAGATTGCGGATCTTCAGTAGAAATTGATTCTCGCCAGCCATAACGATTCCGCTCGCTCAAACTTTGAGCCCAAGGGTAAAAGAGTATAAAAAATACCTTACCTTTTTGATTTTGTCAAATAAGGATTGCAGAATGTTAATCCGTCATCAAAATATTGGAAGGATGGTTTTTAGGAAAAAGAGAGGGGGGCGGAGGAGAAGATTTGACTTGGGTGAGAGATGCAGGCGAGAGGAGAGGTCTTTTAGGGTTCGAGAAAAGGGTTTTAAGAAGGGGAAAAAACACTTCTCCCTTCCATCCCGGAGGGGGTTTTTCAAAGAAGATTTTTTCCGGAGGAATCTGCAATCAGGCGGAAGAGAAGATCAACAACTTCTTACGCGCCTTTTGATAAAGCGGGAAACTGGGATGACCTTTGGCGATTTTCAGCAAGATTCT
>JAOUFX010000693.1 GCA_029857975.1 Deltaproteobacteria bacterium
TGAAGGGTAAGGAATTGAATTCCGAGCCGGAAAATATTTTTTCCGCGAGCCAAGGCCCGGAAAGCGAAATGAGCCTTCCAGGAGAGGCGAAGATGCCGGTAATCTCTGAAGTTCCGCCTTTTCGGTATGTTCGAGCCTGCAAAGAAGGCCCTGTATTTGAAGCCCGGAAAATTATATGGGAATGAAAGGAATTCCGCAAGGCATGGATACAAAAAATGATGGTCCAAGCCTTGTTGTCGAGCTCGGCCCGTTAAAGCTGAGAAATCCGGTGCTGGCGGCTTCGGGGACGTTCGGTTACGGAGAAGAATACGCCGGCATCGTTCCCCTGGAAGCTTTAGGAGGAATCGTCACCAAAGGTCTTTCCTTAGAACCGCGCCAAGGGAATCCTCCGCCCCGTCTGGCTGAAACTCCAGCCGGGATGCTGAATGCCATTGGGCTGGAGAATGTCGGGTTGGAAATATTTCTCCGGGAAAAATTGCCCTTTTTGCGGAAAGCTCGATGCCCGGTATTGGTCAATATTTTCGGAAGTACGGTAGAAGAATATGCCGAATTAGCCAAGAGATTATCGGCGGTAGATGGAATCGCCGGGTTGGAAGTCAACATTTCCTGCCCGAATGTGAAAGCAGGGGGTGCAATTTTTGCCGCGGAGCCTAAAACCGTATATACGGTAATCTCAAAAATTCGTCGAGCCACCTCTTCTTTTCTGATGGTCAAGCTTTCTCCCAATGTGGCCGAAATCGGAGAGATCGCCCTGGCCGCAGAACGAGGAGGAGCTGACGCCGTTTCCCTTATCAATACCTTAATCGGGATGGCGGTTGATATTCGGACGCGCACCCCTCTTTTGGGAAATATTACGGGGGGGCTTTCCGGTCCAGCCATCAAGCCCATCGGTTTGCGCATGGTCTGGCGGGTATCCCAGGTTGTGCATATCCCGGTGGTGGGTATGGGAGGGATTGTTACCGCCGAGGATGCCCTGGAATATCTGATTGCCGGAGCGACCGCGGTGCAGGTGGGTTCAGCCCACTTCACCGATCCCCGGGTCGGCCTAAAAATTATCGATGGGATCCAGAGATATTTGCAGGCCAATAATTTTTCTGATGTGGCTTCCTTGGTGGGAAGCTTGAAGATTAAAAAAGACACAGGGCAACCTACATGAAGTTAGCAGGATTCAGGAGTCAAAATCCAAGGGTCTCGTAGAAATTCGAAAATCCGTCACTCCTGCGAAAGCAAGAGTCCAGATCTTTCTGCTTTTTGATTAGAAGGGGGATGCCATGGAGCTCAAAAGCGTCAAATTGGAATATCCGGAGGGGGCGAATATTATCATCGGCCAAACCCATTTCATCAAGACCGTTGAGGATTTATACGAAGTCATGGTCAATGCCATGCCCAAGTCCCGTTTCGGCATCGCCTTTTGCGAAGCTTCCGGAGCCTGCCTGATCCGGGTGGAGGGAAATGACGAAGAATTGAAGAAAGTTGTATCCCGCAACGCCCAGGCGATAGCCGCCGGCCATACCTTTGTGATGGTTCTCCTCGATGCCTACCCGATCAACGTCCTCAACGCCATCAAGAATTGTCCGGAAGTATGCTCCATCTTCTGCGCCACCGCCAATCCGGTGGAAGTTATTATCGCCGAATCCTCGCAGGGACGAGGAATTCTTGGCGTGATCGACGGGTTCCCGCCCAAGGGGGTAGAAGGGCCGGAGGACGTCCAGTGGAGAAAAGGGCTATTACGGAAGATCGGTTATAAACTCTCCTGACCCCCCCCTCATCTATCGATCCGAAAGTCTTGACGCAGCGAGCGGCATGGATTTTGGAAATGATCGGCGCGCTGCGCGACCACCCCCTTAAAAACAACGCCGGGATAGAAGGATAGGAAAAAATTCATCCGCTTCATAAATAACAAGTTCCCTTCGAACTTGCATCTCCCCTTCCCTGGGATTTGGGCGGGGAGCGGGCAGCCGGATACCTACCGCGACTCCTCACATTGAAGATTTATGAAAATATAGAGGTTTAAAGATTTATCCGACAATCTATTTTTGAAGGAATAATATTTAATTGACTACCTTTTAATAGAGTAGTAAAATTAAACAAAGTCAGAAAAAGGAGGCAGAGTTGCCATGAAGACTCTCAAGGTATTGCCTAAAGGGCAAATTACCCTCCCCAAACAAGTTAGAAAAAAGCTTAAGATCGGGGTGGGAGATCGGTTGGTTATTGAGGAAGACGAAGAAAAAATCGTTCTGAAAAAAGGGAAAACGATATTCGATTATATCGGGAGCCTGCCCACCCTGGGAATGTCCATCGAAAAGATGCGAGATAAGGCGGTCGCGGAGGCAGCCAAAGAAAATGACTAAAGCGTTCATCGACACCAGCGTGATTCTCAGGCTGCTGATCAAGGATGACCCGGCGAAAGCCAGATCCTGCGAAAAACTGTTGAGAGAAGGGGAACAACGGGGGCTGAATCTGTATTTATTACCGGTAGCCATAATGGAAACTGTCTGGGTGTTGGAAAAAATTTATAAATTCGAGAGAAAAATTATAAGGGAAATCATAGAAGCGATCCTTAATACCCCCCAGTTGAAAATTGAGATGGAGGGCGTTTTTAGGAATGCCATAAAAAGCTACGAAGAAAAGAATATAAAATTTGCGGATGCCCTGATGGGATACTGGGGATTGGAAAAAGATCTTTCGGTTATTTTTACGTACGACGAAAAGGATTATAAGCGGATTGAAGGACTCGAGGTTCGAAAGCCATGACCTGCCTTTGCCCGAAAAACGGA
>JAOUFX010000694.1 GCA_029857975.1 Deltaproteobacteria bacterium
TTTTTCGTCTGATTGTGGCGAGTGGCATCCGGGATATTGAGATCACCTCCTTCGTCAACCCCAAGGCGATTCCGCAGTTTGGGGATGCATCCCAGATGGCTCAGGCGGTGTTGAAGATGAAGCCCGAAGGGGTTGAAGTCTCCGCTCTGATTCCCAACCTGAAGGGGGCTCAGATAGCCTTGGCAAGCGGCATGCGCAAGCTGGGCTTCGTTATGTCGGTTAGCGAGTCTCATAACATCAGCAATGTCCGGCGAACCACGGACGAATCCATCGAGGAGTTGAAAAAGATCGTGGATTTGCAGGCGGATTACCCTGACTTGGTCGTCAAAGCAGGGATGGCCACGGTTTTCGGCTGCCCGTTCGAAGGAAAGATCAAGCCCCAGGTGACCCTAAATTTTATACGCCGGTTTTACCAACTCGGGCTGAGGCACATGTCCATGGCCGACACCGTGGGCTTCGGAAACCCCCAAGAAGTAAAGGAGCTTACTGGAATCTGCGTCAAGGAGTTCCCCGACGTAACCTTCTCCATTCATCTGCATAACACCCGCGGCCTGGGCCTGGCCAATTCGCTGGCCGCTTACGAAAGCGGGATTCGCGTCCACGACGGCGCGATCGGCGGTTTGGGCGGGTGTCCTTTTGCTCCCGGCGCCAAAGGAAACACCTCGACCGAAGACTTAGTTTTCATGTTTGAAGAGATGGGGGTGCACACCGGGGTAAACCTGGCCGCTTTGATGGAAGCCTCCCGCTATTTCAAGAAGGTAAAAAAGGACGTTGCCTTCAGCAGCAGTATCCTCGAAGTGGGGGTCCCGGTTCCCAAGGGAGCCATAACCAAAGATGGGTCGGAACAGAAATGGAATATAAATACGTAGGCCCGCACCCTTTCCCTCTCCCCCGCAATCGGGGGAGAGGGTGGGGTGAGGGCGAAAACAAAAAGGAGGGGAATATGAAATCAAGTTACTGGAAAGCAATGATTGTTCTGCTGGTCATGGGTCTTATCTTGCCGGCCTATTCGACTGGAACCTTCGCCGCACCCGTCAAGATCGGCGTGAATTGCACGATGAAGCCGGGTGGGGCAGAAGAAGCCTCTATCATGAAGTTCAAGGAACTGGTCGAACAAAAATCCAAAGGGGAAATGGTGGTCACTCCTTTTATGAGTGGGCAGCTTGGGGGAGAACTTCCTGTCTTGGGGTTGATGAAGATCGGCAAGACGGAAATGTCGGTGACGGGCGGGATGTTTGTAGGTCAATACGCCCCTGAATACAATGCCGCTAATATCCCTTACCTTTTCACCTGGGAAGAAGAGATGGAATTCCTTCAGGGACCTGCGGGGAAAAAGATTTCCGAACTGGCCTTACAGAAAGGTGGCCTGGTAGTATATGGCCCCCAATACCGGGCACCCCGCCATATGACCTCCAATAGACCCATTAAAGAAGCAGCGGATTTAAAGGGTCTTAAAATGCGGCTTCCCAAAGAACCTGCTTGGCTCAGGATCTGGAGTGCCATGGGGGCTCTGCCCGTAGCGATACCGGCTCCGGAAATTTACTTAGCCATGAAAACGGGACAAGTGGATGCCCACGAGAATACCCTGGTATCCCCTTATAGTAGATCCCTGTGGGAGGTACAGAAATATATTATTCTTACTGCTCACGTTTACTGGCCTTGGTGGTGGGTAGCCAGTGACGTATGGGTCAAGAAGCTGACTTCGGAGCAGCAAAAGATCATTGGCGAATCCGCCGATATTGCCAGGAAACATGGGGAGAAGGTTGAAAGGGAGAAAGACGATTTTTACGCGGCGGAGTTGAAGAAAAAGGGCATGCTTTTCATCACCCCCGATATTTTATCCTTCAAGAAGGCGGCCCGGCCAGCCATCCTCGAGGAGGTTAAACGCATGCATCCGGATGTGCAGAAAGCCGTCATGAAATACGTTCCGAAGTAATTTTTTCGGATGGGAAGCAAGGAAGCACCTGGTTATTTTGGGAACCCGCACGGGTTCCCAAAATGCAAGGAAGGAACGAATCTTGGCCAAAAAAGTCATAGATTTATTAAGTAATGCCATCGAATTGATCGCCAATGTTTGTTTCATGGGATCGGTATTGTTAGTGGTCGTCTCCGTTTTTTTGCGGCCCCTGGAAATCGCCTCACCTTGGGCGGATGAAGGAGCCTGCTTTCTTTTTATCTGGACCGTCTTTCTTGCCGCGGCGATCGCCCTGAAACGGAATACACATATCCGCATCGATGTCTTGCTGGTCCGGCTGCCCGCCAGGTTGAAGGAGGGATTCCTCTTTTTTTTGAATATCCTCTGTTTGATATTTTGCCTCGGGCTGCTTTACGGGGTTTATCAGATCATGCCGGTAGGTTGGGCCATGCGGTCGCCGGCTATGGAAATATCGATGATCTATTTTTATCTTCCTCTCTCCATTGGCTTCACCATGATGATTGTTTATCTGCTTCGGATGATCCTGGATTTCCTGGGAGGCAAGCAAACCGCAGGCGGAGGTAGCTGATGTTAGGGATATTCGTGGGAGTGCTCATTGTCTTCTTTGCTCTTGGAATCCCTGTGGCTTTTGCTATCGGCTACACTTCCCTGGCGGTTATTTTAGCCAGTACGGGATGGAAAGAACTATCTTTCGACCTGTTTGCCTTACGAATGATGGAAGGATTGAACAATTTTTCCCTGTTGTCGGCAGCCTTTTTCATGCTGGCGGCCAACGTGATGAATTCCACGGGCATTACGGACCGGATTTTTGGTTTCTGCAACGTATTGGTGGGGC
>JAOUFX010000695.1 GCA_029857975.1 Deltaproteobacteria bacterium
AGACAAAATACCCAAGATTTGTTCGACCGCCCTGGATGAAGGTTCGACCGCAGGGATTGAACCGGACATGGAAAAGATGTTAAGAGGGTATTACCAGTTCCGAGGCTGGGATTGGGAGACTGGACGGCCGACCAAAGAGAAACTTTTAGAGCTGGAACTTAACCAGGTGGCCGCCGACATGTATCCTTAATCTGAAATTGCGGAATGCAGAATGCGGAATTCGGAGTTGAAGAAAGGCAAATTCTAATAGGGCATGAAAGTAAGAGCTTTATTCCACGGTATCTTGTCTGACTGGGTGGGTGTCTATCAGGCTGAGTTCCTTTTGCCGGACCGTGGGAACTTAGGCGACCTTCTTTCCAAAATCAGAGAGACCTATGGGCCGAATATGCCTCAACAACTTTGGAACAAGGACCAGAAGGCCTTTAATAAGGCCGTATGGGCCTTGAGAGGTGAAGAAAAGCTGATCGATCCCACCACGAAGCTTAAGGACGGGGAGGAGATTAAATTTCTTTTAACCCTGGCCGGTGGGTAGCGGATTGATTATAGAACGGGGAAAATATTTCCGGCTGAGCGTGATTGGCGAGTGTCGAAACGGTCAGGAAAATTTACTCCTATGGGACTCTAAAAAATATTGCAGAAAGGGGGGAGGAAAAATTATGGGAGGAAATCTCGTATAAAGCCTGAAAAAGAAGGTGAAAAGAAAGAAAAGGGGGGAATATGAGAAAAGTTCCGAAAAGAAAAGTTGCCATCGTGGGTGCATTTACTACCCCCTGTCGGGGGCGCTGGCTTTCCAAGACGCTCTGGGAACTTGGCCAATGGGCAGTGTCGGGGGCCCTTCAAGACGCCCGGCTGGACATCTCCAGGGTGGAAGCCGGGGCAATCGGTTTGTACAACGACATCTTCGCCCGCCAGGCCATCCCAGAAAGTTCGTTTTTAGGACACATGGGATTGGCTTTCAAACCATTAGTCCGCGTAACCAATGGGGGGGCGACTGGAATCTATGCCTTCGGCACAGCATTTGACATGGTGGCCAGCGGACGGCATGACATCGTCCTTTGTGTGGGAACGGAAAAAGCTACGGACTGCTACGACTTTATGAGCGAAACCCAGACTCCGGAGGTGGTGCAGACGATTGCCTGGTCCTGGGACCCGCTTTTTGAGCGGGACCAGGGGGCGACGGCTGCCGACTCTTACGCGGAAGTAATCCTTGCCTACATGGATCATTATCCAGATGATCTCAAGATGCCAGTCCGCGCTGAAATCTTAAGAATCATGTGCGAGCAGGCCAAAAACAACCCTAACGCCCAGCGGCGGGATGAAATTGTGACGCCGGAGCGGGTTGAGCAATCCCCGTGGATCATTGAACCGGCTTTTAAGAAGCTCGAAACGTGCGTATACACAGAAGGGGCCGCCTGCCTCATTTTTGCCGCCGAGGGGGTAGCGGAGGAGATTTGCAAGAGTGCAGGGAATCCTCCGATCTGGATCGAAGGACTGGGCTTTGCATGCGAGCCGTACTGGTGGGGGATAAGTCATCCTCACAAACTGCCAGGGAGGATCGAGTCCCATCACTTAGCCGCCAAGACCGCCTACGAAATGGCCGGTATTACGCCCCAAGACGTGAGCGTCGTGGAGCTTCATGATGCCTTCCTGCCCCAACTGGAGATTAGCATGGCGGAGATGGGTTTCGTTCCACTGGGCCATGCCGATGACCTGATTGAGAAAAAAGTGATGGCCCCCCATGGCCAATTATTAGTCAACCCGTCCGGTGGGCTCATTTACGGCGGCCACTTCGTCGGGGGCAGCAATATGTTTTCCGCCTGGTCGGCCAGACGGGAGTTGATTAAAAGGGAAGTTGAATATGGGCTCGTCCATGGAACCGGAGCCTCTTCAGCCCAGTATGGAGGAGTTGCTATCCTTAGAAGGGGGGTGATCTAATGGAAAAAGTGATGAGAAGACCGGGCGAGTATGTGATCCCTCATGAAGCCATTCCTGAAGTGATGAGCCGGATTACGGTTTTCCCTGAAGACAAAGCGGTTTGTTTGGAACGGACGGAATCCATGTTCACCACGTACTGGGCCAGTGCGGGGGAGATTTCACCCTTTTTCCTCGCCGTGATGAAAGAAAAAAAGATCATCGGGGCCCGTTGTCCCCAATGCCAAATGGTTATCTGCCCGCCGTATATGACCCGCTGCATTGTCTGTCAGAAAGAAGATTTCAGCATGGTGGATATGGAGGTGGGCGTAGAAATGCCCCAGGTGGGCTGGATGCTCGGAACGCCACCGATTACGGTCTTTGCCAATGCCCGATTTGCCAGGTATGCCCCATTTGGTCGCGGCCGGGTCATTCTGGGTGAATCTCAGTCCGCCCTGCCGATCCAGGTCTTTACCACTACCGGGTTCCTGAAACCGGGAATCTTCCAGCGCGGAACGAAGGTGAAGATCATCTTCCGGAAAAACCGCATGGGATTTTCCATGGATTACTTTGCCGTTCCCTTGGATGAAGTGCCGGAAAAGCTGCGGGATAAAAATGGGGTCGAAGAAACGGCCCTCAAGTGGAAAAGCACGGAGATCTCAGAGCCCCAGGTAACCGACGCTTACAAGAAACAGTTTCCCAAGATACTCCAGACCGTCACTAAGTTTGTCTCAGCCATCCCCAAGAGCCCGCGCGCTCAGAGGGACCTGGCCAACTGGACCCGCAAGATCCAGGTGAAGACGGGAGGGGGGAAATTCGGCCTGTTCCTGGACAAACAGAGAATTAAGC
>JAOUFX010000696.1 GCA_029857975.1 Deltaproteobacteria bacterium
TGATAATTTTGCGAAGATGAAAACTCTTCCAGTGCGAGTGGGTACATGCGATGAAGAAAATACCTTCCCTGAAGCGAATCCCCTCCATGACTGTAATGCTCCAGCTTGCCGCTTCCGGTAACAAGAACAGAAATTTCATTTGATCTTGAATCATATAGACCTTTTACAACCTGCCTCCAGCGGGAATACTTGTGAATTTCATCCAGTACAATCAGGCCGGAGCCTGCGGGGAAATTTTCTTTTAAAATATCTTCCCTGTTATCTGAAGAATCCCAGTTCAAATATCGATTTAATTTTCCGGAAGACTGTTTTAATATATGCTTTGCTGTACTGGTTTTTCCGCACTGCCTGGGACCGGCCAGAAACACCATCTTTTTTTTCAGATCTCTGTTTATTGCAGTTTCTATTTCCCGGCGCAGGTATTTCATAATATACAAATATTATGCACGAGACAAAGAGTGTCAATGTGATTTTAGACTTGAGTAGAAATTACTCATGGTTTTATTTTACTATAGTCGAAATTACTCACGATATATTTCATACACATATTACAAAAACTGCTGAAAATGGCTTTGCATTGCAGCCGGAATCTCAAACCTTTTCCCCGCATGTGCGGGGATGAACCGTGGTTTTTGACGGGGATGATGAGCATATCGTACTTTTCCCCGCATGCGCGGGGATGAACCGCCCGCGAAGAATATCTGATTGAGGATATCGTTCACGTTAAACGAAGTTGAACCGAAGGTTCAACTTGCCGAAGCTCGCCCGGGCGCGCACATACATTTCTTTTGCCTGTGCGCGACCCGGAAAAAGCGAGCGTAGGCCGAGGAGCGAAGCAACGATGCGTTTTACCTATTGTTATCTGCTGTGCTGAGCAATTTCTTTTATTGCAAGAAATTTAATATGGGCCAAGGAAACGTTCTCCATTAAAGTGAATTAAATGGCTTGGATTATCAGCTATCCATACTTCAGTCTCCCAGGCAATATCAGAAATATATTTTGACATAGTGCTTCTGTTGGGAAAAGAACTTATGAAAACTAGTCCAGCCTTTGAATCTGAAAATAAATTAGAAAGTTCAATATAACGTTTATGATCTACTGAGGCGAGATAGTCCCACAGACCGTTAGGAAATGAGATTGAGAAGTGGAACCCCGGTCCCAAAAAGGGACCGAACGACTAAATTCCCAAAAAGGAGGGTTCCAATGAAGAAGATAAAAAGAATACATGAAAACGGTCAAGCAGATATGGCTCCAGAGATGAGACAATTTGCCAGAGACACGATCGAACAAATGGTTAGAGCGCAGGCAGTAGCCTATGTTGCCGCCATCATGGAAGAAGAGGTAACTGCACTCTGTGGTCGTCCTTTTGCGAGAAAACTATCCGCCAAGTTAAACCACAGAGGCGGTTCCGATACGGGATCGGTAGTTCTGTCGGGCAGCCGCGTCCAGGTAAAGAAACCCCGGGTCCGCAATGCGGACGGTGAATTACAGCTTCAGTCCTACGCTGCGCTTTCGAATACCGACAACCTTGGTGATATGATCTTCAAAATGATACTTGCCGGAGTCAGCACAAGATCCTATGACAATGTAATCGAAAAATACGAGCATGATCTCGGCGTATCAAAAAGCACAGCTTCGCGGCAGTTCCAGAAAAACTCCAGGGAATCATTGAACGAGATCAACACTCGAAAGTTTCCGGACAGTGAATTCTGGGCTCTCATGATTGACGGCACATATATGGGAGGCGAAGTCATCGTGGTTGCGCTTGGAGTCGATCGCTCCGGAAACAAGCATTTTCTTGGGATTTCACAGGGTTCCACAGAAAACGCCGAAGTGGTGAAAAGCCTTCTGGGATCGATTGCAAGCAGGGATATACGATTTACCGAAAGAGTCATCGCTGTCCTTGATGGGTCGAAAGCCTTGAAGAAGGGAGTCATTTCGCATTTTGGAAAAGAACACGTTGCGATTCAACGTTGTCTTATACATAAAGAGAGAAACGTCATCGCTCGTCTTTCTAAAAAACATCATACGGAGTTTAACACACAGGTGAGACAGGCGTACAACAGTAACGATTACGATGAAGCAAAAAAAGAATTCAATTCGGTGATTTCCTGGCTCGCCGACATAAATCATAATGCGGCAGAAAGCATGAAAGAGGGACTTGAGGAAATCCTGACTCTTCACAGACTGAACATGCCGCCACAGCTCAGAAAATCATTGTATACAACCAATTTGATAGAGTCCGGATTTTCAAATCCTCGCTTCAAGATGAATCGCGTCAAACGCTGGAGGAAGGACACGGACATGATCAAGCGCTGGGCTGGCGCGACTCTTCTTGAACAAGAAAAGACATTCAGGGCCATCAACGGATGTTCGCATATTGAAGAATTTCTTGACAAATTATTTTTGATTGATAAGGATAAAATAATGCTAGCAAATTTTGAGGCAGCATGAAATGATTGGGTTCCACTTCTATTCTAACGGATAGAGGGACATTCTCCGACGTAGGCCGAAGGCCTATGTGCCGCAGCTCGCCCGGGCGCGCACAGACGAACTTCCTGCCCGTGCGCGACCCGGAAGAAGCGAGCGGAGGCCGAGGAGGGGTTTATCCCCGACGAAGCGTTTAACCGATTGTTATGCGAAGTGCGGCTCTTATCTTGTTCTTGATTAAAAGGTTAAAGTACATCAAATCCATCGCTTCCCTCAGCTTCGAAAGGAATTGGCATGATAACGCATGTCATTCAGGTGAAAGCAAAATG
>JAOUFX010000032.1 GCA_029857975.1 Deltaproteobacteria bacterium
TCCAATAAATTTCCTGCCCTGCGCGTAGAAGGGGAAATTAACCGGGAGGGGGTTGGGCTCTACGATAAGATGAGTGGCATCGGAGCCCATGAAGTGATCATCGAAACCCCTAACCATGAGGAAACTCTCACCCATCTCTCCCCCAAACATTTCGAGGAGGTTCTCTGGGCCTACCGGGACCGCATGCTTGACTTGCGCCGGGACCTCCGCCTGCGCTATGCCATGCTATTTAAAAATCACGGTGAGGCAGCCGGAGCTACCCTCGAGCATCCCCATTCCCAGTTAATCGCCCTGCCCATCGTACCCCACCTGGTTACGGAGGAGCTGACCGGAGCAAAGGATTATTACGGCTACAAAGAACGGTGCATCTTCTGCGACATCGTCCGTCAAGAAATTCAGCAGGGGGAACGGGTCGTTTTAGAAAATTCGGAATTCATCGTCATCAACCCTTTCGCCTCTTTCGCCCCTTTTGAATCCTGGATCCTCCCCAAGCGGCATAACTCTTTTTTTGAAGAGAGCCAGGCCCAGGAAATCCAGTCTCTGGGGTTGATTTTTTTGGAAACCTTAAAACGCCTGGAGAAGGCCTTGAACTTTCCTCCCTACAATTTTACCCTCCATACGACCCCGTTTAAGGAGAGAAATCTGGAGTATTACCATTGGCACTTTGAGATCATCCCCAAGCTCACGAAGTTCGCTGGGTTCGAGTGGGGGTCCGGTTTTTTCATCAACCCAACCCCTCCCGAAGAAGCCGCTAAATTTTTAAGGGAGCTCAACGCCTCAGGAGGGGATCGATGAAAATTCTTTTCGCCACTTCCGAAGCCGTTCCTTTTGCCAAAACTGGAGGGTTGGGAGACGTTTCCGGCACCCTGCCCAGAGTTCTGGCTCAAATGGGTCATGAAGTCACCCTGATATTACCGAAATACCGCCAGATTAACGAGAAAAAGTTCCAGCTCATCAAGAAAGAGATTAAGCTGCAGGTTCCTGTCGCCCAAAAGATGGAAGAAGCCGAAGTTTATGTCGTCGAATTGGCACCGCGCTTCAACGCCCTGCTCGTTCGCCAGGATTCCTATTATCATCGGGATCAACTCTATGGAACGACCAACGGTGACTTCGAGGATAACGCCGAGCGCTTTATATTCTTCTCCCGGTCGGTCTTAGAGGCAGCCCTGGCCCTGAGACTACAGCCCGACATCATTCACTGCAACGACTGGCAAACCGGCCTGATCCCAGTATACCTCAAGACGCTCTACCGGGATCCTTCTTCGCTGGGGCAATCTGTTTCTGTTTTTACGATCCACAATTTGGCCTACCAAGGCCTTTTCTGGCATTATGATATGCCCATGACCAACCTGGGCTGGGAGCTTTTTGTTCCTGAAGCCCTGGAATTCTACGACAAGATCAACTTTCTCAAGGGGGGAATTGTTTTTGCCGACGCCGTCACCACCGTTAGCCGCAAGTACATGGAAGAAATCCAGACCGAAGAATACGGCTGTGGTTTGGAAGGAGTCTTTCGGGACCGCCGGGAAGACCTTTATGGAATCTTGAACGGGGTGGACTACGGAGAATGGTCTCCCGCAGCGGACCCGTTCATCAAACAGAAGTACGGTCCGTCCGATTTGACCGGCAAGAGGGAGTGTAAAGCCGACCTGCAGCGGGAATTCCGGCTGCCCACCAAAGAAGACGTCCCCCTTATCGGGTCAATTTCCCGCCTGGCCGAGCAGAAAGGTATCGACCTTATTGTCGCCAACATGGAAAAAATGATGGATCTTGGCCTGCAGTTTGTAATCCTGGGGACGGGGGAGGAGAAATACCACCTTCAATTCCAGAAATTCAGCGAGAAATACCCTCAACAGGCCGGCGTAAAAATCGGCTTTGACAACGCCTTGGCCCACAAGATTGAAGCCGGCGCGGATATGTTCATCATGCCTTCCCGCTTTGAGCCCTGCGGGTTGAACCAGATTTACAGTTTGAAATACGGCACGGTGCCCATCGTCAGGGGTACGGGAGGGCTGGACGATACCATCCAAGACTTCACCCCCACGAACCAGGGAGGGAATGGTTTCAAGTTTGGGGATTATTCCCCTTCCTACCTCTGGGAAACGATCAAGCGGGCCCTGCAGGTTTACCGCAACCAAGTTGCCTGGGAAAAACTGATGCTGCGGGGCATGTCCGCGGACTTTTCCTGGGAACAATCGGCCAGGGCGTACCTGAAAGTTTATCAAGAAACTTTGGCGAAGAAAAAAAACCGCAACGGAAAAGAATGAATTCCCGCGAGATTTTATCCAGGGTTATCGAAATATCGAACGCTCCCGTAGACGCCGACCAACGCCTGGGGCATCTGGTGGACTTCCTGTCTCATTCTTTCTCTGTTCCTTATTGCGCCCTTTTCATCCGGGACCCCAGGGAAGGCCGGGTTTTCTTGAAACTCTGCAGTGCCAAGCACCCGAATCTTCCCGCCGATCTCAGCTTTCCTGTAGGGGAGGAAACCTGGGAAGCTTTTCTTCTGCAAAAAAAACCGATGATCATTCCCGATGCTGCTCAGCATGCTCTATGGAGCCTTCCGCTTCCGGAAAACTTTGCTGCCTTCCGTTTTCTGGCTTTTTTCCCCGTCGCTGACGAAATTTTTCTTTACGGCGTTCTGGCCTTCCTGAAAGAACAACCCCGCCAATTCTCCGAAGAAGAGAGCCTTCTTCTCCCGGTAATCTGCCGCCAGCTGGCCGGCACCCTGCGCAGCAACCAGGTGTCCTTGCAGGCGAAAAAAAGAATCGCCCAGTTAAGCACCCTCCAGGCCATCAGCAATGCCATCAGCTCCACCCTCGAGTTAGGAGCATTGCTCAACCTCATTACCCTGAACAGCGCCAAGGTCCTTCAGGCCGATGGCGCGATCCTGCGCCTCCTCGACGAAGAAGGAGGGATGCTGAAAGTTGTCTCCACCTATGGCTTAAGGGATGAACCAGATGGAGACGGCCCGCCCCAACAGATTCCCCTGGGAGAAGACGTGGCCGGTGCCGTGGCCCTGACCCATGAACCCATCCTGATCTATGATGCCCAAACGTCGCCTTACTCTTTTGCGAAGCCTCTTCAAAAATTTGCCTCGGTCCTCTGTGTCCCTTTGACCTTCCGATCCAAAACGATCGGTACCCTGACCCTTTTCAGTCTCTACCACCCATGGCGCCCGGTGAAAATTTTTGATGAAGAGGATAAAAATCTCCTCACCAC
The DNA here is from genome assembly GCA_029857975.1 of Deltaproteobacteria bacterium. The sequence continues at coordinate 3,220 of JAOUFX010000032.1, forward strand.
TATGGCTTCTCCCATGGCCATTGCCATCGAGAACGCCATCATTTTACAGCGAGCCGAGCTTTTGGCTAGGGATAAAGAGCGCAGTGTCCGGGAGCTTTCCCTGCTTTATGAAGTTTCCCGCTCCATGCATACGACCATCAAGGCAGAGCAGTTGTTGCGCATCATTCTCATTTCCATAACCCTGGGGAATCGCCAGGGATTCGACCGGGCCGCTCTATTCCTGGTCGAAGAAAAAGAAAACGTCCTTAAAGGTATGATGGGATTGGCGGCCAGAAGCCGCGAGGAAGCTGAGCAGTGGCGGAGAAAGATCGAGGAACGTCCCGTTTTCTCTCGAGGCTGGATCGTTCCGGAGGAAATGGAGTTTAATCCCTACGATCTACAGGTTCGAGAGGCGCGGATCTCCCTCAACGAGAAACGCTCGATCCTGATCAGGACCCTGCGGGAAATGCGCTCTTTTAACATCCAGGATGCCGCCTCGGATCCGGAGGTCAACCCCGAAATCCTGCACTGGTTCGGCAGCCGGGCCTTTGCCTGCGTCCCTCTGATTGTCAAAGAAAAAGCCATCGGGCTCATCGCCGTGGATAATCTTTTCACCGCCCGGCCCATTACATCTGCCGACCTCGGGCTCTTCACCCTCCTGGCCAACCAAGCGGCCATGGCCATCGAAAATTCCCGCCTCTACGGTAACCTGCAGGAGATGAACACTCAGCTTCTCCAGGCCCAAAACCGGCTCATTCAGTCCGAAAAGCTGGCCGCCCTGGGGGAGGTGGTGGCTTCGATTACCCATGAGATCAAGAACCCTTTGGTTTCCATCGGAGGGTTTGCCCGCCGACTCGAACGAAATTTTCAGGAAAATTCTCCGGAGAAAAAATACATCCGTATCATTCTCAAAGAAGTAAAGCGGCTCGAAAGCATCCTCAATGAGACCCTGGCCTATTCCAAAGAGCCTTCCATTCCTTCTGGCCATTACGAGCTCAATCGCATCCTGGAAGACACTTTTTCCATACTCGACGGCGAATTTCATGATCGGAACATCCGGGTCACCAAAGATCTGGCCCCCGCCCTTCCCCCCCTTTTTTGCGATCCGCAGCAGCTCAATCAGGTTTTACTCAACCTCCTGGTGAACGCCATGCAGGCGATCGGGCAGGATGGAAATCTGGCCGTGAAAACCTCCTGCCAAAAACAGGGAGAGCGAAAAGTGATTCAGGTGGAAGTCAGCGACACCGGCGGGGGAATTCCCTTGGAGGCCCTGGATAATATTTTCAACCCTTTTTTCACTACCAAACAGGATGGTACAGGCTTAGGCCTGGCCATTGCCCATAAAATTGTTACCCAGCACCAGGGAGAAATCGAGGTGGTCAACCATCCGGGAGTTGGCGCCACTTTCTTGATCCGCTTTCCCCTTCTCGCATGAAAATATCTATTCACCGCGGAGAGCGCAGAGCACGCAGAGATAGGTCATAATGTTTTGTCTTTTTCCCTTTATTTATAATAGTTCTTGGGGGGTTTTAAATATTTTTTCTCTGCGTTCTCAGCGAACTCTGCGGTGAAATAATTTTTTGCAATTGGAAATGACCCCTGCAAAGCAATTCGTCGAAGTCGCCGTGATGCTGCCGATCCGCCGGACTTTTGTCTATGAAGTCCCGGAAGAGATGAAACCAGCAGTCGTTCCCGGGAAGGGGGTGTGGATTCCTTTCGGGCACCGTTTTCTTCCTGGATATGTGCTCGCAACGGCTCAAACGCTTCCCCCCCAAACAACCATCCTCCCCATCCACCAGGTTTTGCCGGAAGACTTTTCCCTTACGGAAAAATTGTTAACCTTTCTGCTATGGGTCTCGCGCTATTACTTCCAGCCTATAGGGGAAGTCATCAAAACCGCTTTGCCAACGGGCCTCCATCTTCACCGGCGGGAAACTTATACCATTACACCGAAGGGCCTGCAAATCCTGGAAACTCTTCCTTCCCCGTCTGCGGAAAGGAAGTTGCTGCAATCCCTGAAACGACAGGGGGAGAAAGTTTTATTTTCCCCCCTGCGCCGCCAGAAGTCCTTGGGTCCCGATCGCCGGTGGATCGAATGCCTGATCGCCGATGGCCTTATCGAAAAAAGAGAGAAATCCTGGCAGCAGTATTCCCCAGGAAAAAAGATAAGGTTTATCCGGTTTTTATCAATAGACGAGGATGTCCCCCTCTCTCCCCGGCAAAAAGAAGCCCTGAGTTTTATCCAGGAAGCAGGAGAACTCCCCGTTTCAATTTTTAAAGAAAAATATAATAATTCATTGCCAATCTTGTCAAAATTGCAAAAAAATAATTTAATAGAAATTGTCCAGAAGGAAGAAATCCGCCAATTATCCTGGGAAGGAATAGAAGAGTGGATGGACGGCCCACCATCCTTATTGACCGCAGAGCAAAAACAGGTTATCGGAGAAATTTCTCAGGCCCTCCACTCGCAAAAATCCCATTCCTTTCTCCTGCATGGGGTCACGGGCAGCGGCAAAACCGAAGTTTACTTACGCGTAATCGAAGAGGCCGTGTCCCAGGGGAAACAAGCTCTGCTTTTGGTCCCGGAGATTGCCCTTACTGCCCAGCTGGTGGCCTATTTCCGGTCACGCATCGAATATCCCATGGCCGTTTGGCACAGTGGGCTCACCCCGGGAGAGCGCTATCATGAATGGCGCAAAATGAAAAGAGGGTTGGTGAATTTAGTCATCGGTGCCCGCTCGGCGATTTTTGCCCCTTTGGACCGCTTGGGGATCCTCATTGTAGATGAAGAACATGATCCTTCCTACAAACAAGAAGAAAAAGTTCGGTACCATGCCCGCGACTTGGCTCTGGTTCGAGGGAAGATGGAAAAAGCAGTGGTGGTACTTGGCTCGGCCACTCCCTCTATGGAATCGTATTACAATGTCTTAGAAAAAAAATTCCGGTATCTCGCTCTTCCCCATCGTATCGACCACCGCTCCTTGCCGGAAATTCAAGTGGTGGACATGCGCCAGGAACAGGGAGAGGGGAAAGAACGGCTGATTTTTTCCCGGGCTCTGGAAGAAGCCTTGCGGCAGAACACCGAACGGGGAGAGCAAGCTCTCCTCTTTTTGAACCGGCGTGGTTTTTCCACCTTCGCCCTCTGCCGCGATTGCGGATTCGTCTACAAGTGCCCCAACTGCAGCGTTTCTTTGAATTACCACCTTGCCGACAAGTCCTTTCATTGCCATTATTGCAACTTTTCCGTTCCCGCCCTACCCCGCTGCCCGGAGTGCGCCTCCATCCATCTCCTGCTTTTCGGGTTGGGCACCCAACGCTTGGAGGAGGAAGTCAAGAAGAAACTACCCCAGGCCCAAGTGGCCCGCATGGACCGCGACACGACGGTCCGCAAAAAATCGCACCAAAAGATTCTGAATCAGCTGCGTAAGGGTGAAGTGAACCTTTTGGTGGGAACGCAGATGATCACCAAAGGGCACGACCTCCCCCGGGTTACTCTCGTGGGGGTATTGGCCGCCGATTTGTCCTTGAACTTTCCTGATTTTCGGGCCGGGGAGCGTACCTACCAGCTGCTTACCCAGGTGGCCGGCAGGGCCGGGAGAGGATCTTTACCGGGAAAAGTTATCATCCAGACCTATAACCCGAATCAATACAGCATCCGGTTGGCTCAGCAACAGGACTTTTTGGCCTTTTATCAACAGGAGGCCCAATACCGAAAAGAGCTGGGCTATCCTCCCTTTACCCGCTTAATCAATCTGCGGATGGAAGGAAACTCCCCAGTTCGGATCCTCCTTTTAGCCAAAGCCATGGAGCAACTGATTGCAGGAATATTACCCAAGGAAAAGAAGTTTCAAGGGCCAATTGAAGTACTGGGGCCAACCATGGCTCCTCTGGGCCGGCTCAAGGGGAAAAACCGTTACCAGATACTCTTAAAAGGAAAGAGATGGTCGGTTCTCCACGCCTTCACCGAGAAGGTTTTGGCCCAAGCGGAAAAAGAAATATCCTTCGCCGGAGTGAAATTGATAGTTGATGTAGACCCTGTGAATATGTTATAAAAAGCCATGGCTGTGCTCGAAATTCTGAAGTATCCCAACCCAAAACTGAAAAAAAAATCTCAACCGATTGAAAAAATTGACCCGTCCCTTCGCCAGCTGGTCCAGAACATGGCCGAAACATTGTACACCGCTCCTGGCGTAGGGCTGGCTGCGCCCCAAGTGGGAGTTCCTCTCCGCTTGGTCGTAATCGATGTAACCCCGGCGAACCAACCCAAAAACCTAATGGTCCTGATCAATCCCGAGATCGTTTCTTCCGAAGGGGAGTGCACCTGGGAAGAGGGATGTCTGAGCGTCCCGGATTTCAACGAAGAAGTGAAGCGGAAAAAAAAGGTTGTGGTTCGCTGCCGGAACCTTGAGGGAGAAATCGTGGAGATTGAGGGCAGCGATCTGCTGGCCATAGTTCTGCAGCATGAGATTGATCATCTCGATGGGATCCTTTTTATCGATCATCTCAGTCAACTGAAAAGAGACCTGTACAAGCGCCAATTAAAAAAGGAGAGGAAAGAAGGAAAGAAGCTTTGAAGGTTCTCTTCCTCGGCACCTCTGAATTCGCCCTTCCATCGCTGGAAAATCTCCTGGGGTCTTCGCACGAAGTTTTGGCGGTTGTTACCCAACCGGACCGGCCCAGAGGCCGGGGGCAAAAATTTGTCCCTTCCGCCATTAAATCCCTGGCTCTGGCCCGGAACCTTCCCATCTTTCAGCCGGAAAAAATCCGGGATCCCGTTTCCCGGGAGGTTTTACAATCTTTCCGACCCGAGCTCATCGTGGTTGTGGCCTACGGGCAAATTCTTTCTTCTTCCGTCCTCTCGATCCCTCCCCGGGGATGTGTGAATGTCCATGCCTCCCTCCTGCCGCAATACCGGGGAGCGGCGCCCATCACCTGGGCCATCCTCAACGGGGAAATGCGGACCGGAGTAACCACGATGTTCCTGGATGCTGGAATGGATACCGGCCCGATCCTGCTTACTGCCGAAACCCCCATTGAACGGGAAGACACTGACGGAACCTTACATGAGCGGCTTTCCCGGATGGGCGCTGACCTGCTGCGGCAAACCCTCGACGGCCTGGAAAAAGGCCGGATCATCCCTCGTTCGCAAGACCATTCCCAAGCCACTTATGCTCCCAAAATTGATAAAGAGGCGGGTCGAATCAACTGGGATCATCCGGCGCGTGAACTCTTTAACCTTCTGCGGGCCTTCGACCCCTGGCCTGGAGCCTTCACGTTCTGGAGGGGGCTTATGTTAAAGCTCTTTCGCCCGCGTTTTCCAGAGGAAAGGGGGAAAGATGTCCGGGAAGCCCCAGGAACCATCACCCGGGTAGGCCCCGAAGCGCTGCATATCGCCACAAGTCAAGGGGATCTCTTGGTCCGGGAACTCCAGCTGGCCAACCGCCCGCGCATGGGCGTGGCTGAATTCCTGCGGGGCCATCCTCTGCAGTCCGGCCTTCGGTTAGGCGAATAAGAAAGGGTGTTCATGGGTAAACCGCCTGCTTTTGATGAGGTACGTATGCAGGCCTGGAAAATCTTGCGGCAGGTGGAAGACTCCCGGACTTTTGCCGACCATTCCCTCGACCAAACCTTTGCCAAGAACCCGCATTGGCGGCCATTAGACCGGGCCTTTCTTTTGGAATTGGTCCTGGGGACTCTCCGCTGGCGGGGAAGAATCGACCAGGCCATTCACCTTGCTTCCAAGTATCCGGAGAAAAATATCAATCCCCAATTAATCCAACTTTTAAGGTTGGGAGCCTACCAGATCTTGTTCCTGGACCGGGTTCCTGACTCGGCCGCTGTGAATGAATCGGTCCGCCTGGCCAAGGCTATTTTTAAAAATGCAAAAATGAGCGCCTTTGTCAACGCCATCCTCAGGACCCTTGCCCGCAAAAAAAGCCAAGAGGTTTTTCCGCCATTTGCTTCCCACCCTATTGAATACATTACTCAGGCCCTTTCCCACCCGCACTGGATGGTCGAACGCTGGGTAAATGATTTTGGCCCGGAGCTGACCCAGAAAATTTGCGCTGCCAACAATCTGCGGCCTCCCTTCACCGTGCGGGTGAATACTTTAAAAATCTCCAGGGAAGCCCTGCGGGAAAAATTGCAGGCCGCGGGAATCGATTCCTTTCCGACCCCCTTTTCCCCCGAGGGATTGACCCTGAAAAAAAGCCCTTTCTTGGCCGAGGATGAGCTGTTCCAAAACGGGATGTACTTCGTGCAGGACGAAGCCTCCCAAGTCATCGCCCATCTCCTTGCCCCTCGACCCGGTGAGCGAGTGCTGGACGCCTGCGCCGCCCCGGGGGGGAAATCCACTCATCTGGCCCAGCTCATGGAAGATCGGGGAGAAATCATCGCCCTGGACCTTCACCGCCCCAAGGTGGAGATCATCCAGGAAAACTGCCGGCGGCTGGGAGTATCCACCGTTCAAACTTTTCAAGCCGACGCGACCCAGCCTCTGCCCTTCCCTCTCCCATTCACCTTCGACCGCATCCTGCTCGACGCTCCCTGCACGGGTCTGGGAATCCTCCACCGCAATCCGGAAGTCAAGTGGCGCCGGAAACCCCAAGACCCCCGGCGCCTGCAAAGATTGCAATTGGCCCTTTTGGAAAACATCTGTTCGCGCTTGAAAAAAGGGGGGATTTTAGTCTATAGTACCTGTACGATGACCCGGGAAGAAAATGATGCCGTGGTGGAAGACTTTCTGGGCAAACACAAAGATTTTCAGGTTGAAGACCTGCGCTGCATTGCCCCGGAATCCTGGCACCCCTTGGTCGACAAAAAAGGGTTCCTGCGCACTTACCCGGAGATGATCCTCCCGAGGGAAAATTATCGGATGGATGGTTTCTTTGCGGCAAGGATGAAAAAAGAAAAATGAAAAACAAAAAAATTAAAAAAATTGTTCCTTCTATTCTTGCGGCTGACTTTGGCCGGCTCGGAGAAGAAGTGAAGGCGGTAGAAAAGGCCGGGGCTGATTATATCCACGTGGATGTCATGGACGGTCATTTTGTGCCCAACCTTACGATCGGGCCGATGATCGTTGAATCGCTACGCAAGATAACCTCCCTCCCTCTGGATGTTCACTTGATGATCCAGAACCCCGATGAATTCTTAACAGTTTTCATTGAGGCCGGAGCGGGTATTCTCACGGTTCATGTAGAGGCCTGTTCCCATCTCCATCGCACGCTGATGGAGATCAAAAAGCTCGGCGCCCGGGCCGGGGTCTCCCTTAATCCGGCAACTCCCATATGCCTCCTTGAGCCGGCCCTCGAATGCGCCGACCTGGTTCTGGTAATGACCGTGAATCCGGGCTTTGGCGGGCAGGAATTCATTCCGGCTGTCCTGCCGAAGATTGCCCGGCTTCGCGCTCTCATCGATGAGAAAAAATTATCCCTGGAGCTGGAAGTGGACGGCGGAATTAAAGTCGAGAACATTGCCTCTGTAGCCAAAGCCGGCGCGGATGCTTTTGTGAGCGGCTCGGGAATATTTAAGACCCCCGATTACCCGCAGACCATCGCCGCCATGCGCCGGGAAATAAAAAAGGCGTGTAACAGTTTAGCCCTTTGAAAAATTTGGCTAAACTTTAATGCAAAATGCAAAAGTTAAATTGAAAATTTCAAAATGATTAGGATTTTACAGAGAATTTTGCATTTTTCAATTGGCAATTTTCAGTTTTCAATGAAATTAAACGCTTCTTTTCAAGGCGTTAAATTGATACAAAGGCGTTAGTCGGATAGTCAAATAGTCGTTAGTCAGTTAGTCGTTTGCCTATTACCTATTACTTTGTACCTCTTTCCTTGAAAGGAGTGGCGGTATGCGGGGTAAGAAAATTAAATTCATCGATCTGAGTATTCCCATTGAATCAGTACCCAGCGATCCGGAGTTTATGATCCCTCAACTGGAATACACCGATCATCAAGGCGGGCTGGTTTCAGCCCAAGAACTGCTTGGTTGCCGCCCGGAAGACCTTCCTCTCGGTTTGGGGTGGGCCGTGGAAAAGATTGTACTCAGTACTCATTCCGGCACCCACCTGGATGCCCCCTGGCATTATGCACCCATATCAGAGGGGAAAAAGGCGAAAACGATCGACCAGATTCCTTTGGAATGGTGCTATGGGAACGGAGTGGTGCTGGATTTCCGCCGGAAAAAAGACGGCGCCCTGATCACCGTGGAAGATCTGGAAAAAGCCCTAAAAAAAATTCGCTATCGGATTAAACCTCGCGATATTGTCTTGATTATGACCGGGGCTGACCGCTACTGGGGAAAGCCGGAGTATCTGGTTAAAGGCTGCGGTATGGGCCGGGAATCAACGCTCTGGTTGTTGGAACAGGGGGTT
>JAOUFX010000697.1 GCA_029857975.1 Deltaproteobacteria bacterium
AAACGCTACAGTCGGATCGAGGTTGGTATAAATCATCCGAATGGCAGCCAGTAAAGTCAGACCTTCACTCCAAGGAAGCGGATAGGTCCGATAATAGGGGATGGAGTCGGAATCAGGATTAAAACGGAAAATTTTTAAACATATTTTCATTTCATCACCCCTCTTCCCCTGCTCCTTTTAATTGGCTCACGGGCATCCTGGCAACTTTATGCTCGCCGTTGACCCATTGGATTGAGGTATGGAAAGGCGTTTCATCGGTCTTAGGGAAATCCGGCCGGTAATGATGCCCCCTGGTTTCTTTACGCTCTAAAGCGGAAAGGATCACAATTTCGGCCAGGTCTAACATGCTTCGAACTTCATAGGCTTCCTGCACTTCGTAACAGAATCGCCGGATCGGGCTTACGGTTAGGCAGGGAAGGTCCTCGGCACGTAATTTCCGAACTTCAGCCAGGCCCTGGAACAGACCCGCCTCATCCCGCTCCAGGCCCATATATTTATCCATCACAGCTTGCAGTCGGGATTTAAGGGCAATGGGTCTTATGGCGTTGGCCTTGCTTTCTTTCCAGCGGGTGATAGTTTTATATTCCCTGCCTACGACCGCTTCCAAGGGAAGGGGGGGGCTGATTCCTCCTGGCATGTATGTGCAAGCCGCCTTTGCCGCCCGGCTGCCAAAGACCTGTGTTTCGGACAGTGCATTTCCAGACAGGCGATTGGCTCCATGAACGTTCCCGGTAACTTCCCCGGCCGCATACAAACCCGGCAGGTTGGTGCGGCCAAATTCATCAATGCGGATGCCTCCCAAGCAGTAATGGGCGGCAGGAGCCATTTCTAATTGATCGTCCCGTAGGTCGATTCCGACTTGTTTTAAATTGGTAAACTGGTGGAGCCAGGTTTCCAACCGCTCCGTCAAAACCTCGCGGGAATAGCGGGAATGGGATAAATCTATGAAAAATCCGCCGTGAGGGCTAGCCGTGCCCTGGCTTACTTGTTTTCTAATCGCTCCTATGAATTCATCCCGGGCCGGGAATCCCTGAATAAATATCTCTCCTTGGCCATTCAGGACTCGCCCATCGAGAATATCCGGATTGAGGATGTATTCGTACTGCACCAGCCAGCCTCTGGCCGCCGGCGGATAAACTACAACCCCGGGGTAATAGAGAACCATTTCCAAATCGATGAGGTGGGTGCCGGCTTGATAGGCTACGGTCAGCCCTTCGCCGGTGGTATCCGGGGGAGTATCGGTAAAGGGCCATAACTCTTCATACCCGCCGGTAGCGATAATCGTAGCGCGGGCCTTTATTCCATGGATGGCACCGGTCCGTATGTCCAGGTAAACTGCCCCGGCCACTCTTCCGTCTTGAAAAAGAAGTTTGACGGCCATTCCGTCCTCCAAAAGGAGGATGCCGGGCAAGGAGGCCATTTTTCGCTGCAGACCAGCGGCCAGGCCGTAACCTCCGCCGATAAGGAAAAGATTGCGGGAATGGGTTTGTCCAGGACGTATGGAGGTGGCAAAAGAACCATCCGGATTTTTTTTGAACCTCGCCCCGTAGGCTTCCAGATCGTGAATCCGGTCTACGGCATCCTCGGCCAGGGCATAAACTAAATTTCGGTCGGCCAGCCCGCGGCCGGCCTTGATCGTATCCTGATAATGGTGAGCCGACGAGTCGCCCTCGTTGACGGCCCCTTCTACCCCCTCGCCGGCCATCGGGGTGATCCCTGAACGAGAAAGAGGACCCTTGCTGAGGAGGATTACCTTTTTCCCGAGCTCAGCGGCGGTGATCGCCGCCCGGATGCCCGCCCCGCCGCCGCCGATGACCAGAATATCGGTTTCCTTTACTTCAAACATGATCATTCCCTATCGATTGTTTTTTTCCATTGCACGATGGTATGACAGTGGGGATCTTTATTTAATACGTTGGTAAATTGTTGCAAGTCAAATTCGGGATTATATCCTTGGCGCATGCATAGATCCTGCTCGCAGTAAATCAGGCCTAATTTTTCTCCCTTGAGGCGTTTCCATTCCTCGGCAAAAGGGCAGTAAGTAACCTTTTTCTCCAGACAATTCTCCTCGGCCCGGATCTTTTCCGACACCCAGGCCAGGGGGAGGGGCAGGTCATAGAACTGGGACAGGTTTTGCACGGTGAGGGGTAACCCTCGGGACAAAACTTCTTCTTTAATCTTCAAGCCCCTGGCTTCTCCGTATTTGTGGATGGCCTGCCGGATCGCCTCTTCTCCGGCCGGGCCGAATTTATCAACCACTTCCCGGCTTACATAGTAATGCAGCATGGCTAAAGTCCGGGCCATTTTGTCGACGATTTCTCTGACCTCTTCCTGGGTAAAGGTTTTTTCATCGGGCATAAAAACACCTCTCCATGATCGTTTCCTATGAAATATATAAACAAGATGGTTTGGTGTCAATCGGAAAGGGATCCTTGCCCACCCCCAGTTTTTTATATGGCATTGCGAAGGCCCGGAAGCCAGGGCGATTTGCTTGGCATCATGAGGCGGTGATTTCTCCGAAGATAAGGCGGGAAGAGACACCCCGCCCCCTGCGACGGATGAAATAACCCTTCCCCTTTTCATGCAATATCCCAACCGATGCTGCCGGCGCGAATCGCCCTGGCTTCCGGGCCCAGACCAAGGTGCGGTAGAAATGCCAGGAGGGAGGAAGGACTTTCCCGCACCCTGAATCGGGGGGTATGGCCTTGGCCAGGAGGGAGGGCATAGGTTCCGCGATGGCCTGACGGGGGGT
>JAOUFX010000033.1 GCA_029857975.1 Deltaproteobacteria bacterium
TCCACCCTAAGCATCCCCGATTTCCTCTCCCAGGTAAGCGGCAATGACTTCCGGATTCCGCTGGATGTCCCGTGGAGTTCCTTCGGCGACCTTCTTCCCGTAATTAAGGACCAGAACTTCATCGGAGATTTCCATGACCAGGCTCATGTCATGTTCGACCAAGATAATCGTGATCCCTCTCTGCTGGATCTTGCGAATCGTATGACAAAGTTTTTCCGTCTCCCGGATGTTCAACCCCGCAGCCGGTTCATCCAGAAGAAGGAGTTTGGGGTAAGTTGCCAGCGCCCGGGCGATCTCGAGGAGCTTTTGTTCCCCCAGAGGCATTGAAGTGGCCTCCAACGCCGCTTTTTCTTCAAGACCCATGAAAGAGAGTTCGGCCAAGGCTTGTTCTTCGATTTCTTTTTCTTCTTTTTTCATCCAGGAAAGACGAAATCCTGTACTCAAAAGGCCCGCGGATGTCTGCGTATGCCTTCCCACCATGGCATTTTCCAAAACCGTCATGTTGGCGAAGAGTTGAAGATTTTGAAAGGTCCGAGAGATACCCAGCTGAGCGATGAAGTGCGGTTTGAGGCCGTTCAGACTTCGGCCTTTGAACTCCAAGATTCCATTCGAAGGGGGAAAGATCCCGGTAATCAGATTGAAAAGAGTGGTCTTCCCTGCCCCGTTGGGGCCGATGACGGATTTGATTTGTCCTTGGGAAATAGCAAAATTCAGCGAGTCGATCGCCCGCAAACCTCCGAAGGACTTTTGCAAATTCTCGGCTCTGAGGATCTCCTCATTCATAAGCTTCTTCTCGTTGTTTTTGTTATGCGTTTCAACAATTTTCGCATGCCCTCCAGAACCCCCTGGGGCATGAAAAGAAGAACCGCCATGAGAATTCCACCGTACGCCAAAACTTCAAAATCCTCCAAACCCCGCAGGTATTCTGGCAGCGAGGTGAGAACGGCCGTCCCCAAGAGAGCGCCCCAAATCGTCCCTGCTCCTCCGATCACGACCATCATCAGGAACATGATGGAAGGCATCAAACCGAACGAACTTGGGCTGATAAAGGTAATGAAATGGGCGTAAAGGCTGCCCGCTATGGAGGCATAGACGGCGCTCAGGACAAACACCTGGACTTTGTAACGCGCGGCATCGACTCCCATGGCGTTCGCAGCCAATTCCCCTCCATGAACTGCGCGCAGGGCCCGCCCCACCCGGGAATTGATCACGTTGAGGGAAAAAACCAGCAGCAAAAAGACAAATCCCCAGACGAGATAAAGGTAAGCGGTACCTTCTATGACCTGTCCCAAAAAAGTGAGCGTGGGAATTCCCGAGAGGCCAGACGGGCCACCGGTTAGGAAATCGAGTTCATTAAAAACAATGAAAAAAATCTCCCCAAAACCCAAAGTGGCGACGGCCATATAATGCCCCTTGAGACGAAGGGTGGGTTTCCCGACGAAGAAGGCAACAAGGGCGGAGAAGAAGATGCCGACGAAGAAAGCAACAACCGGATGATAAGAATATTGGCTGGTTAGAATTCCAGAAAAATAGGCTCCAATTCCGAAGAAAGCGGCATGGCCGAGAGAGATCTGCCCGGCATAACCCATGAGGAGGCACAAGCCCATGGTAACGATGCTGTTTATGCCCAGAAAGACAAGGATACTGATGAAGTACTCGTTGCCCTCGACGATCCATGGGTAGAGGACGATGAGAAAGGCGATCAGGAGGAGGGTGTAAAGGTCTTTCCTTTTCATCCGCTCCCTCGTTAAAATTTCTTGAGTTCGCTCTCTTCGGCGCTGCCGAAGAGGCCGCTGGGTTTGATCCAGAGGACAATTAGCAAGACGAAAAGGGCGAGGGCGTCTTTGTATCCCGATGAAACTAAGCCAGCCCCTAAAGATTCCAGGATCCCGATGAGAAAACCAGCCACGATGGCCCCTGCCCCGCTGCCCAGGCCGCCGAGCACTGCGGCGGCAAAGCCCTTGAGCGCCAGCAGAGGTCCGCGGTCATACTCCATAAGCGTAATCGGAGTGATGATCGCTCCGGCAATGGCTCCCACAGAAGCGCTCAAGCTGAAGGAGAGAAGAACCATTTTCTTTACATTGATTCCTACCAGGCGCGCGGCCACCGCGTTGAATGAGCAGGCGGTCATGGCCTTCCCGGCCAAGGTACGGTTGAAAAAAAACCAGATTCCCAGGAGGACCAATCCTGTAATTCCGAGAACCCAGAAAAACTGCGGCTGAAGAGTGGCTCCCCATATTGGGATAGGTTTGCCGCCGCTGAAGGGAGGCAAGCCGTAAGGATCCCTGCCCCAGAGGAGCATCGCAATTCCCCGGAAAAGAATGGAACCGGCCAAGGTGATGATGATCAGAGTGATAAGCGAGGCGTTTTTGAGCGGGTGGATTGCCAGACGCTCGAAAAGAGCGCCCAGCGTCGTCACCACCATCACCGTGAGGAAAAATCCCAGAAACATAGGAATCTGGAGAACGGCAGTGGAAAAAACCATGATCAGGCCTCCGAGCATCACAAATTCCCCTTGGGCAAGGTTGATGATGGCGGTGGCGTTATAAATCATAGTGAATCCCAGCGCGACGAGGGCGTAGATGCTGCCTACATTGAGACCGGTAAAAAAGAATTGAATGATCTGACTGGTTAGACTCATGATGGCTATTGCGCTTTTCTGATAAATAAAGAGCGCTGGGTCCCTGCAAGATATCCAGCACCGAACCCCTGCGCTCTTTTCGCTTCTTCAGGATATTGGAAAAAAATCAATCGGCGAATGCCCAATCGCCGTTCTTGACCACGATCATTTCGAAGGCATCTTTTTTCAGGCCGGTATGATCTTCCGGTGACATGTTAAAAATGCCTCCGGTTCCAGGCCAGTTTTTAATCTTGGTTTCTAAATAATTTCGTATTTTTCCCTTATTGGGGCCCACGGCCTTCAAGGCATCGCTCACCATCATAATCGCATCGTAGGCATGGCCGCCGAAGGTGCTCACGTCGGCCTTAAACCGTTTCTCATACTCGGTTTTATACTTCATGATGATGGGTTTCTGAGGATTATCGGGTTTAATTTTTTCAGCCACCACCAGACGGCCCAAGGGGCACAGAACGCCCTCGGCAGCTCCCCCGGCCAGCTCGATATTCCTCTTCGACCCGAACCCATGGCTCTGGTAGAGGGGGATCTTCATGTCCAACTGCTTCCAGTTCTTGGTCACAATGACCTGTGGTGGCCCCACGGACCAGTTAATCACGGCCTGGGCGTCGGTTCCTTTTATCTTAGTCAGCTGCGCGGTCATGTCCGAATCTTTCGGCCCGTATCGTTCATTGGCTACCAGGGTTATCCCGTAAACCGGCGCCACTCTGGTTAGTTCTTGTCGTCCGAAATTTCCAAATCCGTCTGTTACGGTGATAATGGCTACCCTTGAGATTCCCTTTTTCTTCATATGCTCGTAAATCGTTTCAACTGCGGACGTATCCGTCTGGGGGGTTTTGAAGATCCACTTATTCTGCTTCTTGGGCATCGCAAAGGTTGGGGCTTTTATGATGCGCTCCAGTTCACTCTTCGGCGTTACAATCGACAAGGCTGCCGCGCAAGAAACGAGGGGCGTTTTCGCCTTTTCCATTATGGGCACCACCGCCATACTCTCGCCGCTCGTGGAAGGACCGATAATGGCGATTACTTTATCCTTTTCGAGGAGCTTGCGTACGGCCAAAACTGCCTGACTGGCGTCGGTTTTGGTATCTTCGATAATAATCTGTAAAGGATGACCGTTGACCCCCCCGGCAGCGTTAACCCATTCCTCGACCATCTTGGCCGTGTTCCGTTCGGGCTCACCCAAGAAAGAAGCCCCTCCGGTTACGCTAAAGACTGCGCCGATCTTATAAAGCTTCTTCTCGGCTGCCCTAACAGCTTTTGGCAATAATCCCAGGAGCAAAAAGCTAAGGCTAAAAACCAGAACACTCGTGAATAACCGTTTCTTCATACCCGCACCTCCTTATTTTTTCCCCAGAGGGAAGAGATTTTTCCGATTCCTTCTGATGGGAGCCCCTGGGTATCCCCTGCTCTTACTTGTTCCCTCGATTTTAAAGCGAATAAACTTTTTTCCCCTCTAAAATTCGCACTTTTTTCTCAGAGAGGACCGTAATGGCCCGGTCGGTTTCATCGAAACGGAAAATGATAATGGCGTTCTCTCCGCTCTGCTGGACAAAAGCATATAGGTATTCCACGTTGATTCTGGCTTCAGCTAAAATTTTCAAAATGTCCGCCAATCCTCCCGGCCGGTCGGGGACTTCCACAGCAACCACTTCCGTCTTTCTGACCGTAAAACCCTTCGGACCCAATGCTTCCTTAACTTTTTCGTTGTCGTTAACAATCAACCGCAGAATGCCAAAGTCTTTGGTGTCGGCCAAAGAAAGAGCTCGGATATTGACTCCCGCCTCGCCAAGGATCCGGGTGACTTCAGCTAATGCTCCGGGTTTATTTTCCAAGAAAATAGAGATCTGTTCAACTTTCATAGCTTCCCTCCTCATTTAGGAGTTTACATTAGAACACAGATTTTCACAGATTCACGCAGAAAAAGAATAAAAAGAATTCTGTCTCCTGTCCTTCAATCCTGACAATCTGCGTTCATCCGCGTCCAATAAGATTAAATCTTTCGTTTATCAATAACCCGTTGGGCCTTGCCCTCGCTGCGTTGAATGGTCTTCGGCTCTACCAGTTTTACCTCGGCGGTGACTCCGAGCAAGTCTTTGATATCCTTTTCAATCCTTTGTCCCAACGCCTGGAGGTCTTTGACCTCATCGGAAAAACCCTTCTCGTTGACTTCCACTTGTACTTCGAGAGTGTCCAGGTTTCCTTGACGATCTACGGTCAATAGATAATGCGGCTCCACCCCATCGACGTTCATCAGCACGCTCTCGATCTGGGAAGGAAAAACATTCACCCCCCGAATGATGAGCATATCATCGCTGCGCCCGCTGACTCGCTCCATGCGCACATGCGTCCGTCCACATTTGCAGGGCTGGGGGTAAAGAACCGAGATGTCCCGGGTGCGGTAACGGATTAAAGGGAAGGCTTCCTTGGTAATGGTGGTGAAGACCAGCTCCCCTTTCTCCCCATAAGGGAGAACTTCTCCGGTCCGGGGGTTGATAATCTCGGGGATGAAATGGTCTTCGAATATGTGCAAGCCTTGCTTGGCTTCAATACACTCAATGCTCACCCCGGGGCCGATGACTTCACTTAACCCATAGATATCAATGGCATCAATCCTGAGGTGGCGTTCAATCTCATCGCGCATTTTCTCGGACCAGGGTTCGGCTCCAAAAATACCCACCTTCAATTTCAGCTTTTTAATATCCACTCCCATTTCTTCGGCGGTTTCAGCCAAAAATAGGGCGTACGAGGGGGTGCAAGTTAGCACAGTGGACCCAAAATCCTGCATGATAATGATCTGGCGCTTGCTGTTGCCTCCGGAGATGGGGATGACCGAAGCGCCTAGTTTTTCGGCGCCGTAGTGGACTCCTAATCCCCCCGTAAAAAGACCGTACCCGTAAGCATTATGGATAATATCGTTTTTTTGTGCCCCGGCGGCCGCCAGCGAGCGGGCCATCAGTTCTGCCCAGGTGTTAATGTCCCGTCGCGTGTAACCGACCACGGTTTGTTTTCCAGTGGTTCCGGAAGAAGCATGAATGCGCACCACCTGTTCCATCGGCACGGCAAAAAGGCCGAAAGGATAGTTGTCCCGCAGGTCTATTTTGGTGGTGAAGGGAAGGCGTTTTAAATCTTTTAAGGATTTAATATCTCCCGGCCGGATGCCGGCTTCGTCAAATGTTTTCTTGTAGAAAGGAACTGTGGCATAGACCCTTTCCGCTGTTGCCGCAAGGCGCTTGAGCTGCAAAGCCTCCAAAGCTTCCCGCGGTAAGGTTTCAAATTCTTCATCCCAGATCATTGAAAACTCCTCCACAAATGAGCTGTCAGCGATCAGCTTTCAGCCTTCAGCCAAAAAACTGGTTTTTGCCGACTGCTGATGGCTGATGGCTATTTTTTATACCACCAGAAATCGTTATTCTCCACCGGATCATAGTACCGGTAGGAGTTATTGATCCATATCATGGGAGCACGCTGGATTTCGTCAGATTCATGAATCAATCGCCCGAAGCCCATTACCATTCCCACAAGAGCCCCATGTTTACGAACCGCCTGGAAAGCGTAGTGGGAACATGTGGGATAACTTGGACATCGGTCTCCGTCTACCGGGCTGATATAGGTTTGAAAAAACCCAATGAGTCCTTGTACGACCATTTCACCGGGGGAAGGTGTTTTTTCCGGATTCCGTACCTTTCCACTCGCAGGAAATGATTCATCCTGCCAGGGTTCTACCCACCGGCCTTCTCCCGCCCCCCCCTCCTTTTTATTGAAATCCACAAGAAGGAAACCGAAGAAGAGGAGGAGGATGAGGATAAACTTAAAAAACATAGGTCAATGCAAGCACGGGGCTTTTTCCTTGGAAAAAAACTCCCACGGAAAAAAGTCCCCCCTTGCCCAAGTGGTCAAGGTATTCCTCTTTCTTTTTTTTGTTGTATTTGTGGGCACTGGCTACTGCGCTATATATATTTCCACTATACCATCCCAACTCAAAAAAGGTCAAGATTCCACCGATAACGTAATTTTCCCGTTCGAAAGCTTCCACAATCCCCCATATAAAAGCCCCGTTGAGAAGGAAAGCGATGGACGCATCCCGGTATCGTTCACAGTACAGGTGTCCTGATCCCGGAAGAATGGC
The DNA here is from genome assembly GCA_029857975.1 of Deltaproteobacteria bacterium. The sequence goes on from JAOUFX010000033.1 coordinate 6,765, forward strand.
AGCCAGAATCCCTGCTGTCGCCGGAGACTTTTGGGGGATTTCATGGATGCGATCCAATCCTTGAGCAAAACGTTCACTCTTTAAATATAACTTACTGCTTTTATTTATTTTTCTGTATTCGGAAGATGCTTCTTTCCATTTTTCTTCTTTCAGGTAGGTAGCAGCAATCTGCCACTGGGCTTCATCGGCAGTTGGTGCGTCTGCAGCTTGTTCTTTGGCTTTGCCGAAGAAGAAACGAGCCTGGGAATATTCTTTCTTCTCTTTAAAACAAAGGCCCGTGAGAAGCAAGGCTTCAGCTTGGTAAGCGGTGGAAGGAAATTTCTTTATTAAATTGTCGCTCGCCGATATCGCTTCATCCCATTTCTTCCCATGGAAATATGATCGGGCAATTTTCCATTGCGCTTCTTCTGTTCTGGCATGGCGGGGAAAGAAAAAAAGAAAACGTTTATATTCGGTGACCGCTCGATAATAGTCCCCTTCTTGATAAAAATGGTCAGCCAGATCCATCTGTAATTTGGCATCGACCGATACCTTTTCTCCTTCCGCGGACAAACCTGCAGAGGGGGAATAGAAAAAAATTAACAAAACAAATAATTGAACCCCGAACAGCTTTATCAGCTTTTTAATCAGCTTTTTATCCTTGGGCCTCAATTCAGGCACTCCTGCCCAATTGAAAGGCCTCAAGGTTGATTTTTTGGGCTTTGGGGGGAAAACGGCGCAGGAGGTTGTCGTTCCAGGTGTTTTCGGTGATGGAAAGAAAGTTATACAAAGCACCCAACATGACCGCATTGACGGCCCGCACATCCCCTGCCTTTAAAGCCAGGTCCCTGGCCGGGATGCTCTTGATCTTGGCAGCCCGTTGCGAGAGGATGACGGCGACTTTCTCCGGGTAATCTTCAACCCCCAGAGAAACCGAAGGAGGATTGAGGCGCTGCTCGTTCAATAGGATGGTTGGTTGAGGCCCCAAACAATGTATATAACGGAGCGCCTCCAGCTCCTCAAAGGCCATAAAAATATCTACTTCCCCTTCCTTAATCAGGGGAGAAAAAACCTTCGGACCGAAGCGAACATGGGTGGAAACGCTTCCCCCTCTCTGGGCCATACCGTGAACTTCACTCTTCTTCACGTCAAAACCCGCATCCATAAAAACATCCGCCAGAATCTCGGAAGCAAGGATAATACCCTGCCCTCCTACCCCGACCATCAATATATTGATAACTTTATTCTCCATTTTTTTCCTTTATCGCTCCCCATTTGCAGATCTGTTCGCAGAGCGTGCAGCCATTACACAAGAAGCGGTCGATAAAAGCCTTACCTTTTCTTTTCTTCCCCCCGCCATTCATTCCTTCTTCTTTGACCCACTCGATGGCCGGACACCCCAGGCGTAAACAGACGCGGCACCCGGTGCATGATTCGGTGCTGACGAAAAAGGCTTTCCCCGTGACCGCTCTCTCCCTCCGGGAAAGGACGCAAGGGGCCCGCGCAATAATTACCGAAGGCTCCGGGCGCTGAATCTCTCGTTTGATTACGCGCTCAGTAACGGCCAATTGGTAAGGGTTGACGACTTTCACGTGTTTCACCCCCAGGGCTTTAACCAGCTTAACCAGGTCCACCTGAATGGCTTCTTCCCCTTGAAGGGTAAACCCTGTTCCCGGATGATCCTGCCTTCCGGTCATGGCGGTGGTGCGGTTATCCAGAATGATGAGCGTCACCGCCCCTTTGTTGTAAACAACGTTCAGAAGCCCGGTAATGCCCGAATGAAGAAACGTGGAATCTCCAATGACTGCGACGACCTTCCCTAAGGCATCTTCCCCCAGAGCTTTGTCCAGGCCCATGGCGTGTCCGATGGAAGCGCCCATACAGACACAGGTATCGATGGCGCTGAGGGGCGGAAGAAAGCCCAAAGTATAGCACCCTATGTCCCCGGTGACAAACAATTTCAATTTGCTCAGGATAGAGAATATCCCCCGGTGGGGACAGCCGGGACACATGATGGGCGGGCGGGGGGGTAGAGTTTTGGAAATCTCTTCCAACGGGGGTGGAGTAAAACCCTTTAACCCTTTAGCCACTAAGGCAGGAGTAAGCTCTCCGCAAAGCGGGAAGGCAGTCTTGCCGGTGGCTTCAATTCCCATCGCCTTTACCTGTTCCTCGATAAACGGGTCCAGTTCTTCTATGACGAAGAGTTTTTCCACCCGGGAGGCGAAGGATCTAATAAGTTTTTCAGGGAGTGGAAACACCATACCCAGCTTCAAAAAAGAAGCTTCCGGCATGGCTTCTTTGGCGTATTGGTAAGAGATGCCGCTGGTAATGATCCCGATTTTGTTGTTCCCCCATTCGATCCGATTTCCGTCAAAAGTTTCGGCAAAGAGATGCAGGTCTTCCAGGCGTTTTTCAACTACCGGGTGACGCCTGCGGGCGTTGGCCGGCAGCATAACAAATTTCATCGGGTCTTTGATAAGCTTGGGCGGGGCTATCGGTGGTGAAGGTTCTTGGGTAAGGACAATGGACTTGGAATGAGACACACGAGTGGTAGTGCGCAACATTACAGGGGTATCGAATTTTTCGCTCAATTGAAAAGCCATTGCCGTAAAATCCTTGGCCTCCTGGCTATCGCTGGGTTCCAGCATGGGAACCTTGGCAAATTTGGCATAGTTGCGGTTGTCCTGCTCATTCTGAGAGCTGTGCATTTCCGGGTCGTCAGCCGTGACCAAAACCAGCCCTCCGCGCAACCCCGTATAGGATAGAGTGAATAGAGGATCGGCCGCCACATTGACCCCCACATGCTTCATAACGACTAAGGCCCGAACTCCCCCAAAGGCTGCCCCCATCCCTGTTTCCAAAGCTACTTTTTCATTCGGAGACCATTCAACATGCATCCCTTTATGGGTGTTCAAGGTTTCCAAGATCTCGGTGCTGGGGGTGCCTGGATATGCGGCAGCTACTCGCACGCCACTCTCGTACGCCCCGCGGGCAATAGCTTCATTTCCGGATAATACAACACGTTTTTCGGTCATTCCTTTACCCCTTGAGTTCACTGACTTTTCGTTGGATAAATTCCGCCATCCGGGAGTTCGGGTCCCTGGCCAAGGCCTTCTGGTAAATTTCTAAAGCCTTCTGTTTTTGATTTAATGCTTCGTAACAGCGAGCAGCGCCAAGAAGACCTTCCCCCTGGAAAGGGCTGCGATCTTCTTCCATGTTTTTTTGATAATTCTCCAGAGCTTTGGCAAAATCCCCTTTGGATTCATAACAATGCGCCAGCCCATCAAAGGCCATGGACCGGAAGGGACCTTCCAGACATCGGGAATATGCCGCTACAGCTTGATCGTATTCTTTTAAGGCAAAATGGCAATGGCCAATGTAAATCTGGGATACCTGGGAAACGTTGCCCCGGCTATAGACTGCAAGGGCTTCGCGGAATTTTTTCATTGCTTTTTGGTAGTTGTCTTTCTCACCGTCGGCGTTTGAGCCTTTAAAGAATGCTTCTTGGTATTGCTGGAGAGCCTCCTGCTGGATGGCTTGGGCCTTCCCTTCCTGCCAAAGAAGGTAAGAATACCCTCCCAAACCGGCGACCACTACGGCAACGACAATGATTCCATATAAGGTAATCTGTCGACGATGGCTCCGGATGTATTGAATAATTTTTCCGGTAGTTGAAATAAATTCATCCGGTTCTTTCAATAATTTCTTGCGGGATACTTTTTTAGCGGGCATTGTTTCTGTGCCCTCCTCCCTTTTAATAAAATTAAATTAAAAAAACGATTTATCACAGCGCGGCAGTGCCGCAACCCAAAATTTATTGGACGCAGATAAACACAGATAAAATTAAAATATGCTTAACAAAATTTTAAGAATTTGAATGTTAGTAGTACAGAAAAAAGATAAAGCTTATTTTATTTTTTAACTATGTAATTATCCTTTGGATTCTCTGTGGTTTTAAAAATCTCTCAATTTAGGTTGAAAATAGACCCCTACTCCTTTTTATCCTAAAAAAGCTTTTTACGGGAATAGTCTGAATAAGTCCTACGGGTGGAAATTTATAGATTGCAGGTCTTTGGCCTCGATCTGGAAGGTTCCGAACCCTGCTTGGCCATAAAACTTCGAGAGTTTGTCCACCCTTATTTCAACCTTTTTCGGCTCACGCAGGGAAATTTCAAGCAGGATTTTGTTTCCTTCCTGGCCCTGGAATTGAACCTGGGAAACGATTTCGAAAGGAACGGCTACGTCAGCGCTTCCTCGTTTTCCCGTAATAACAACCATGCCAGCGTGGCTGAATTTCGAGAGGGAAGTCTTGACCCCCTGGCGGTCAATAACTACCACGGAAAAATTCTTTTTCGGCTCAGGGATCTTATCAATAGGAGCGTTGCCGCCCAATCCCCCCATGCCCATAAGGAACAAAAAAGAAATTATAACAAATACAGCAGCGAAAAAATTTTTCATTAAAACGCCCCCTCTTGTCGCCTGATTGGGCTCATAATAGGAATTTACTATTTCATAACATTTTTTAAGAAAAATAACAATCGTAAATATCCACATTAAACTCCGGATGCCCCCTCACCCTTCCCCTCTCCCCCGCAAACGGGGGAGAGGGGGGGAACCCCTCCTGTCCGAACCGGTACACCAACGGCGAGAAAGGGCCAATCTTCAAAACTGGGGGTGGGCAAGATTGCGAAATCGATTGACAGAAGAAGGCCCACTCCGTTATTTTGGTTTTAGTCAATTTTTCACCATCGCCTGTTTCCTGGATTACGGGAAATCGGAAAATAAAAGATATTAAGGAAAAAATAATTT
>JAOUFX010000700.1 GCA_029857975.1 Deltaproteobacteria bacterium
ACGGACATTCAAAAAAACAAAAGCCTTGAAGCACAATGAGGTTTGGTAATTTTGCCCTTCGAACTTAGATACCATCCTGATGTAAAGTCCAGTGATATTCCCCTTCTTGACGCCAAGCTCAGAACCCGCATTAAAAATGCCATTGAAAAACGCTTGACGACAGCACCTCATCTTTACGGCACCCCCCTGCGTAAAACACTCCACGGCTATTGGAAGTTGAGGATTGGGGATTACCGGGTGGTCTTCAGGATCGTGGATGAAGAGGTTTGGATACTTGGTATCATTCACCGAAAAAAAGTTTATGAGGCCATAAAGAAGAGGCTTTAAAGCTGTCCATGCCGTTTCATTATGAGGGGGGGTAGTTTTTGAAGGTTATTAAATTAGGCCTGCTGGAGTTTGGTTTGTTGCCTATTTCTTCGTCAATACCCCTTAACTTTAGCGCAGGGCCTCAATTCAGTACACGTGATGCGCCGTATCTCTTAAGGCTGCCATAATCATCGCAATAAAGAAAAAGTCGCAAATCCAAAATCGGTGCACCAGAAATATTCGTCTTTCCCCTCGTACGAGCCTCCCGGGTACCGGAAAATAGTTGCGCAGTATTCAACTCCCCCAAATCTCTTTTGGTACCGCAAGCAGATCGTATCGCCTTCGATCCGGCTCTTACCACTTTCAATCGTTAGCCCCCCCCCAATGGATGGTCCATTCCAGGTTATTTCCCCATTCTTTTTAAATTTAATCCAAAATTGCTGGGGATAAAAAATGTACCCGGTGATCGTCGAACCGAAGAGCAGGCTCTTAATCTCATCTCCGGTCAACCGGTTTTCTTCGAAAGCTGGGAAATACCCGCCGCGTATTTTGGCCGGAGGAAACCCTGCCTTTCGAAGGCCTTCGACCAGCCGCTCGGCGACTGCCCGGTCCTTGTAGGGGCTGCTATTCATGATGTATCGCAGGTTGTACGTACCCGGAACGTCGAACTTTTCCTTTTTTATAGCCTCAAACATGGACCGGGCCTCCTGATCCCGGCCCAGAAGGGCATAAAAGGCTGCCATACAACCCCCCCATGCCCACGGCGCAGTTTCCGGATTGAGTCTCATCGCTTTTTCGTATAACCCCACTGCCTCTTCCAATTCCCCCATGGAAAAGCAGGACCGCCCAAGGCCAGCCAAATACCGGGACGGGTTATGGGGATCGAGCCGCATCCCTTTCTTGAGAAATTCTACGGCCTCCTTCGGCCTGCCGGCATAAATTAGAGCGTTTCCCATATTATAGAGGGAAACCGGATCGTTGGGATCGAGGGCAAGGGCCCGCTCCATTTCCAAGATCGCCTCTTGATGCTGACGCCTCCAAAGATACCTTTGCGATTTGACAGAGTGAGTAATTGGGCCCTCCGTTGCCTTTTCCAGGTGTTGAATCGTCCGTGCCCGAGCTTCATGCCAGGAGACCCCCAGGCCCTTGAGCAGTGCCGGCATCACTGAGGCATCCCAATAAACCGCAGACAGGGCCGCATAAGCCCGGCCGTAATTCGGGTCCAGCTCGATGGCCTTCTTAAAGGAAGCGGCTGCCTTCGTAAAATCTTCAGGCGTGAGCCGTAAATAATGCCCCCATCCTCTCAAGAAAGCATCATAGGCCGCAACATTGTCAGTTCCCTTCTTAGCTACCAGTTCTTTTTCACTTCCTGCCAGCTTCACCGCCAGGGCAGTAACAATCTTCTGGGTAATCTGATCCTGCAGGGCAAAGATCTTGCCCATTGTGCCGTCATATCGTTCAGCCCACAGATGATGGCCAGTTAATGCATCAATAAGCTGGGCATTGATGCGGATTTCATCACCGGCCCTGCGTACACTGCCTTCAAGCACGTATCGCACCCCGAGCTCTTCCGCTATTTGCTTAACTTTCACGGTCTTTCCCTTGTAGGTAAATGTGGAGCCACGAGCGATCACAAAGACACCGGAAATCTTGGAGAGATCCGTAATCAAGTCGTCCGTCAGGCCGTCGATAAAATATTCCTGATCCGGTTCCTTACTCATGTTGGCAAAAGGAAGTACGGCGATGGAGGGCTTATCAGGAAGCGCGTATCTCATTCCCTCAATTGAAGCTACCTTGATCGGGGCAGGGCTCAAATAGGTTTTCCAGATTGTGACAGCTCCCGCCAGGATTCCGATCGCGGCGATCAACACGACCAAGCGATTCTGGGCCAGCCAGGCGAATTTCCTTCTTTGTGGAGGAAGGAGTGTATCGGGAATTGGTTCTCGAACCTGATTGTTCTCTTCGCTTTCCGATTTTTCTTTTTCGTTCTTTTTAAGGCTGGAAACAAATTTTTTCCAGGCTTCATTGTCTAAGGAACCACCAAAGATAATTGAGGTTTCATTCAACCCTAATCCCATTCTATCTATCGCAAACTTCAGCCTGACATTCTCATCGCTTCCCATGTACTCAAAGAGATTTGCCCACCCGTCCTTTTCCGCATCGGTAAAAGAATAGGTTTTGCCGATTCCTCCATCCGCATCTTCCTTCTTCTTTCCAAGCACTTTGAAAAGTGGGGCTTCCTCCAGGTTCGGGAGGGCGTCCTTCCATTTCCGGTAAATTCTCGGCAGCAGATTTTCCTTGTCGGAGGACCCGGCAGCGCCTCCGATAGATTCATTCAGTAATGCGAGCAATTCAAGATGATCTTGGAGGAGGATGGATTTGATTTTCCCTAATTTTTTCATCTCGTTAACGACCAAGGCGATTACGGAGAGAT
>JAOUFX010000699.1 GCA_029857975.1 Deltaproteobacteria bacterium
GAAGAAGCGAGCGAAATCTTGATCAAAAAGGAGACCGGCTTTGGTTGAAAGAATTGTGGGTATGGTTCTGGCCGGAGGAAAAGGGGAACGGCTCTATCCGCTTACCCAGGATCGGGCCAAACCCGCTGTTCCCTTCGGAGGGCAATACCGCATCATCGACTTTACCTTGAGCAACTGCCTGAATTCCGGCATCCGGCGGTTGAACCTCCTCACCCAATATAAGTCCCTATCCTTAAACCGGCACATTATGCAGGGCTGGAATATCTTCAACCCCGAACTGGATGAACACATCAACCTCATTCCAGCCCAACAGCGCGTCGGGGAAGATTGGTATCTGGGAACGGCCGATGCCATCTACCAGAATATCTACGTGTTGCAGATGGACCGTCCTGATTTAGTCCTCATCCTTTCCGGCGACCATATTTACAAGATGAATTACAGGGAAATGATATCCTACCACAAGGAGCACCAAGCCGACCTTACCGCGGCCGTCATCGAAATGGATAAAAACCTTTCGCGCCATTTTGGCGTCCTCCAGGTCGATGAAGAGTTTCGCATTGTAGGCTTTGAGGAAAAGCCGGAGATTCCCAAAACCATTCCGGGTCATCCCGACCTGATTCTGGCCAATATGGGAGTTTATGTTTTCAATACAGAAATTCTCGTGCGCCGGGTCATTGAAGACGCCAAGGATCCCGCCTCCCAGCATGATTTTGGGAAAAATGTCATCCCGGCCATGGTTCCTCAAGACCGGGTCTATGCCTACAGTTTCCGGGACGAAAACAAAAAAACCGCCAAATACTGGAGGGACATCGGAACGCTGGATGCCTATTATGAAGCCAGCATGGACCTGGTGGCCATCGACCCTGTATTCAATCTTTACGACCAGGAATGGCCGATTCGTACTTACCACCCCCCCATTCCTCCGGCGAAAACCGTATTCTTCGAAGAGTATGAAGGAGGCCGAATCGGAGGCGTTTACGATTCTCTCATCTCGGGCGATTGCATCATCAGCGGGGGCAAAGTAATTCGTTCTATTTTATCCCCCAAGGTGCGCATCCACAGCCATTCCGAGGTACGCGATTCCATCTTGATGGATGGGGCCGATGTAGGTAGACATGCCCGGGTGAAACGAGCGATTGTAGACAAAGGCGTCCAGGTCCCGGAGGGATATCAGATTGGATTCAATCTGCAGGAAAATGCCAAGAAATTCACGGTCACGGAATCAGGCATCGTAGTCATCTCCAAAGGAACCATCCTGTCCTGACCATCTTCCCTTTTAGCCTCTTCCTATCCCTCAATTTGGGCCGATGAACATTGAACTTTTCTCTTGATCCAAGAGAAGCACCAAATTCCAAGCACCAAATCTCAAATAAATCCCCATCAGCAAAATTCTAAATTCGTTTAAACCCGTTTAGGGCCTGGGTGGTTGTATATTGGGAATTATCTGTAATTGGGGATTGGTTTTTGAAATTTGGTCTTTTCAATCCTCCCCCGCGGGCGTATAATTTTCCTCTATGGGATGGGGGGATAAAATTCGGGAGATGGACCGGAACCAGGTCTTCGACAAGCTCGAAGGCCTGCGGGGAGCTTTGATTCGCATATTCCTCATCATCCTCGCCCTTTCGGTCGTTTCCTATTTTTTCTGGAAGGAAGCCCTGTTCTTGCTGCAGAAACCCCTGGGCTTACCGTTGATCATGTACGCCCTTCCAGAAGCTTTTTTTACTTCCCTCCGCCTGGCCTTTTTTATGGGTATTTTTCTGGCATCCCCCCTCATTTTCCAGGGCCTATGGGGAGCCTTCTCCCCGCTTTTTTCTTTCAATTCCCGAAGTTATTCTTTGGCCATCGTTTTGTCCGCCACGAGCCTTTTTTATTCCGGGGCATTTTTTTGCTATTTTTTTGTCTTGCCCGTCGGGATTAATTTTCTGGTAACCTATGGCAGCGAAAATCTCCAACCCATGATCGGGCTGTCTAAGTACATGACGTTTGCTATTGGCTTGATCTTAGCCTTTGGGTTGGTCTTCGAGCTCCCTTTGATTATGCTTATCCTGGGGAGGGTGGGACTGATCAACTATCAGGTGCTGGCTAAAAAGCGCAAGTATGCTTTGCTACTTAACTCCATTCTTTCGGCGATCCTGACTCCTACGCCGGATGCCTATACCATGGTTCTGATGATGGCCCCCATTCAAATCCTTTATGAGCTATCCGTCTGGCTGGTCAAGATTTTTGGCAAGAAAAAAGCCTTGGAGCCCGAGGTTCCTTGAAAGGTTTGTTCATGAAAGAAGCCATGCTTTACCAGAAAATGCCCGATCGGAAAGTCCATTGCCGCCTTTGTAACCACTATTGCCAAATTGGAGATGGCCAACGCGGAATCTGTGGTGTGCGCGAGAATCGAGGGGGAACCCTTTACACCTTGGTTTACCGCCGGCTGATCTCCCGCCATGTGGACCCGATCGAAAAGAAACCTATGTTTCACTTTGCCCCCGGGACAGGATCCTTCTCCATCGCCACCGTAGGTTGTAACTTTCGTTGCGACTTCTGCCAGAACTATGAAATTTCGCAGATGCCCAGGGACCAGAAGCGTATTGGGGGGGAGGACATAAGCCCGGAAGAAATTGTGGCTGGGGCTAAAAAAACGGGCTGCCGGACCATTGCTTATACCTACACGGAGCCGACCATCTATTTCGAATATGCTTATGACATTGCCCAGCTCGCAACTCGGGAGGGTTTGAAGAACATTTTT
>JAOUFX010000698.1 GCA_029857975.1 Deltaproteobacteria bacterium
TTTTTGGAGAGTGTGCCATAAGAGAGGAATTCCTCCTAAGGAAAGAGAGGCTTTGGGTGTTTCCTTGCCCATGCGCCTCCCCCGGCCCGCTGCTGGGATTAAGGCCACTACGCGCATCATCTGCCTGTTTTCCATAGCCCGGCGAGGGGGAACCCTTGAGCGGCCGTTCAACGACTCGCCCCCTGGACACAAAGAAAGCCCAGAATCTCCCCCGGAAATTCTGGGCAATCCTCCCCCCCAGGGGATTTATCAATGGTTAAAACTTTGATAAAAGTTCTCCGGGGCGTCTTCTTTCAAGAGGGTGAAAATCATCCGCCCGGCGGTGGTCTGGAGTACGCTGGTTACCGAAACATCTACATTCTTACCCATGTAACGCCGGGCGTTATCCACCACCACCATTGTTCCATCATCCAGATAAGCCACGCCTTGTCCGGCTTCCTTCCCTTCTTTCAAAATTTTCACATTCATAATTTCACCGGGGAGAACGACCGGTTTCAAAGCGTTGAAGAGCTGGTTGATGTTCAGCACCGGAATTCCTTGCAGTTCGGCTACCTTGTTGAGGTTAAAATCATTGGTAATGATTTTGGCTTTTATTTCCTTGGCCAAGGCGATCAACTTAGCGTCTACTTCCTGAATTTTGGGGTAGTCCTGATCGACGATTTTGACTTCCAAATTATTTTGCTTCTGAATTCTATTCAAAACATCCAGGCCCCTCCGCCCCCTTCCGCGCTTTAAAGGATCCGAGGAGTCTGCGATGTGGCGTAATTCTTGGAGGATAAATTGGGGAATAATAAACGTGCCCTCCATGAATCCCGTATCGCAAATATCCGCGATGCGTCCATCGATGATTACGCTGGTATCCAGGACTTTATGCCCGTTGCTTCCTTGGGGTACTCCTTTGGAGAACCAGGAAATTTTTGTTGGCTCAAACTCTTTCCCCTTTTTGATCCCCAAGATCAAACCCAGGTAGCCGAGGGCACTATTAATGAGAACATACGCTGAAAAATTAACTTCCAGCCGCTCAAAGAGGCCGGTAAAGAAGGCGCTGATCAAAAGGTTGGCCAGCATCAAACCCAAAACCAGCCCGATGGCTCCACCGCCGACCACTTTCAGCGGCATCTGTTTAATGCCGCGTTCGAATAAAATCACGAGAATCCCGATGAATAAGCCGATCCCCATCCCCCATAAACCGGACTCCGGGAGCTGGGAAACCTGCTGCCCCAGAAAAAAACCGCTGCTGCCTGTGGCCACTAACAGCAAGATCCGCAGGATAAACATCCCCACCTTTTTTCACCTCCTTTCTTCTTGGAATTTTTGAATAGAAGAGCTGACTTTCAGATATTGAAGATGCTCAGAAGGCGAAGACGAACTTTTTCTTCGGCCATATTTTTGGCGATGGAGAGCTCCTTGACCAGCAGGTTCTGGGCCAGGTCGAGCATCTGCCGCTCTCCAAAGGAAAGGTCTTTGTCGTTTTTCAAGTGAACCAGATCCCGTAAAACTTCGGCTACTTCAAAAACCGATCCGGACTTGATTTTTTCCATATACTCGCGGTATCGGCGATTCCAGGTCTGGCAATCAATCTTCCCGTTTCTCTCGGAAAGAATGCGGAAAACCTTGGAAACTTCTTTTTTATCGATGATCTCCCTCAGCCCAACACTTTGGGCATTGTCAGTGGGAATCATAATGGTCATCTCTTTCTCTAAAATTCTTAAAACATAGAAGGTTCTTTTATTTCCCGAGATCACTTTACATTTAATGTCTTCGATAACTCCCACGCCATGCGCAGGATAGACCGCCTTATCGCCAATCTTAAACATTTTCTTGCCTCCCGGCTTACTAACTTATGAGATTTTAGCACATTTTAAGCACTTAAGTCAATATTATTTTGGTCCTGTCTTGCCACCCTTCACTTTTCATTTTCGCTTATAAATTCGAGGTGATTTGCCCGCGCCAGGCGAAGAGCACCCTTCTTCCACCTTAGACCTAACAATAAGGGAATTGGTAGAAATTATTAATGGGAAGTTTTGCGGCGGGCAATTTGACCCCCAGCAGGGGTAAGCGGGTAGGGGAAAAAGAAAGAGATGGATTATTTTAGGGATGGAGGGATTTGGGGACGCAAAACCGGTTATATATTGCCATCAAAATTCGTCGGAAACGAAGCGCTGAATCTCTTCCAAGCTGAAAACCGGCCCATCCTTGCAAACATAAAGAGGACCTATGTTGCAACGGCCGCATTTCCCCAGGCCGCATTTCATCTTCATTTCCAGGGTCGTCCAGACTTGCGACGGAGTGAAACCAAGTTTCTCCAGGGATTTGAGGGTATAACGAATCATGATCGGCGGGCCGCAGGTGATGGCCATGGTTTCCTTGGAAGAAGGTTTGATTTCCTCCAGGACCATGGGCACTAAACCTACCTTTCCCTTCCAATTGTTATCCCCAACATCAACGGTCGTAACCATTGTGAGGGTAGGATTACCCCCCCAGCTTTCCAAGTCGTATCGAAAACAGAGGTCTTGCGGACTTCGGGCGCCATAAAGAATGGTGATTTCCCGGTAATCCGCTCGGGTGTCCACAACATTATGAATCAAGGAACGGAGGGGGGCGAGTCCGATCCCCCCGCCAATGAACAAAAGGTTTTTACCTTTGAGCTTATCCAAAGGAAAATGGTTTCCGTAAGGCCCTCGGAAACCTATGGGATCGCCCTCGTTTAATTGGTGGAGGGCATGGGTAACCCGACCCA
>JAOUFX010000034.1 GCA_029857975.1 Deltaproteobacteria bacterium
TTGAGAAAAATAATGGCTCCCCATTTTCCAATGTTGTTCGAAGCCCCGATGAGGGCGATCGATTGCGGATGAAAGAGAAGGTTAAACTCAATCTCTGAATTTCTTTGCATGTCTACCCCTTTTTTTGAGCCGGTATGGCCAAAACCGAAATCGAACCGCAGAACTTTTTTCCCTTCCGCGATCTATATTTGATCAACAGCCGGTCAATTGTCAAGTATTTGGGTTAAAATTTTTATTCTGGGAGAGAGGCGCAAGGCGCCCGTTGCTGTTTCAGAATTTGGATGAGGGCTTCCAGGCGGGCCTGGGGAATCCGGATCACTTCTTCTCCCTGGCGGATTTCTATCTCGGGGCCCCTCTCCGTCTCCATTTTATGGACCTCAATTTTTTCTTCCCCGACTCCTCCCTCGGAAGGGATGAACTCTTTGTAGGCAGCTGGGATGTATCCTGGCTGGATCCAATCCAGGGGATCAAACTCGGCGAACTGGATGAGGGTCCCAAAAGCGTTTTTCGGGTGGACATATAACTCCTTCCATCCGGGGAAAGGTTCGGCGTAACCGAAGGTGGGGATTCCTTTTTCCTGCAAAATCCGGTAGGTCTCCTGAAGGTCATTCACCTGGACGGTGATGTGATGGGGTCCTTCGCCCCGTTTTTCTAAAAAACGATCCAAGAACCCGTCTTTTTCCAGCGGATCGATAAGTTCGATCAAACAGGAAGTTCCCAGCTCCACGGTCGTCCAGCGATATTTTTGCTCAGGGACAGGCGCGCAATAAAGTTCCCGCCCCCCTAACCCGTCCAAAAAGAAAGTACGTGCCCTTTCCAGATCCCGAACCGCAATGGATACGTGGTCAATTCGTCGAATCATACTTTCCTCCCCTGGTATCAATCTTGAAGCTCTTTACGAGTAAAGTAACCTATACCGACCAGGGAATCAAGATCCGAATGTCTCTTCACCGCAGAGAACGCTGAAGACGCTGGGAGGGAGATTGTTTTTTTTAATTGACAGGATGAAGAAAGTATTTTATTAGTAAGTAATCACTTAGTTTTTTCCCCAGAGAAAGGGGGAGGAGATGAAAAGACGGATGTCCGCAGTAAGCCGGCGGGAGCAGATCCTTCATGGGGCCATGGATCTTTTTGCCCTGAGAGGCTTCCGCGGAACCACGACCCGGGAGATCGCTCAACACCTGGGGATCAGCGAAGCCTTGATGTTCAAGTACTTTCCCAGCAAGGAAGCACTCTACCGGTCGATCATCCGCAAAAGAATGTACGGCTCTGAAGACATGTTATTTCCCAAAGAAGCCATCCAGGCCAAGGACGACCGGCAGGTATTCCGGGCCATCGCCTCTTATCTCATCCGGAGAAACACCGAAGACCCGACCTTTATGCGCCTGGTCCTCTACAGCGCCCTGGAAGGCCACGGCCTTTCCAAAATTTTTTTCGAAAACAATGCCATGGAAAATACAAGGGTACTCGCCGGATACATCCGGCAGCGGATTCAGGAAAAAGCCTTCAAAAAAGTTCCCGCTCTCCTGGCCGCCCGGGCCTTTATCGGCATGGTTCTCCACTACATTCAATCCCAGGAAATATTCGGCATGAAGAACCTTTTCCAATTCTCGCACAAGAAAGTCGTAGACACCTTTGTGGATGCATTTCTAACCGGTCTAAACAGCATGCAGGAGAAAAATGAACTTCCCGGAAGAAAAAACCGTAAATAAAGGGCGCCCGAAAAAGTTGCTCATCCTTTTTCTCGTCCTCCTGCTGGGGGTGGGAATCTATTTCGGCGTACAATGGCTGATTTTTCGCTGGCATTACGTCTCCACCGATGACGCCCAGGTCAAGGGGAATTTGATCAGCCTGAGCGCGAAGGTTTCGGGGAGAATCACCCAGCTCCTGGTTGAGGAAGGGGATGCTGTCGTTCCGGGGCAAGTCATTGTCCAGCTTGAAAAAGAAGATTATGCCGCAGCCCAGGCTCAGGCTCGCGCCAACCTGGAAATGGCCAAGCAAGATCTGGCGAAAGCCATTACCCAGCTTTCCTTAACCCGAGAGAGGGTCTCCCAGGGAATCGGGACGGCCGAAGCATCGGTCCGGGAAGCCGGGGAGAGTCTTAAATTCACCGAGGATGATGCCGCCCTTCAGACCGATCGGGTGAATAAAGAAATTGAGCGCGCGCAAGCAAGCCTCCAGGCTGCCCGGGCCCGGGTTCTGGAAGCGAAGGCCACGATGGCCAATGCCCAGAAAGAATTCGACCGCAACCAAGAGCTTTTTCGCCAAAACTATGTGGCGGAAAACTCCCGGGATGCTGCGGAAACGGCCTGGCAGGTGGCTCGCAGCAAGTATCAGGTAGCCCTGGAGAGTGAACGGGAGGCACTTTCTCAGCTTGAATTAGCCGAAGCCAACAGGCGTTCGATTGTTTTAAAAAAACAGAGCATCCGCATTACCGAGCAGGTCTTGGAGAAGACCAAGATTAATCTGGCTCTGGCCCGAGAGGAAAAGAAGCAGATTTCTCTCCAAGAAAAAAATATTGAGTCATTAAAAGCCAAGGTTCGGGAAGCGGAAGCAGCTCTCCGGTTGGCCGAGATTCGCTTCCAGGAGACTACGATTTATAGCCCCATCCGCGGGGTGATCTCCAAGAGGCTGGCGGATCAAGGGCAGATGGTTCAGCCGGGGCAGCCCATTCTGATAGTGAATGACCCGGAGGACAAATGGGTAGTGGCCAACGTGGAAGAGACCCACGTCCGCAGGGTTCGTCAGGCAGCAGAAGTAAAAGTCGAAGTCGATGCTTTTCCGAATCGGACCTTTGAAGGGCGGGTTGAATTTATCGGAGCGGCTGCCCTGTCGGAATTTGCCCTGCTTCCAGCCGATAATCCCTCGGGCAATTTCATTAAAATCACCCGCCGTCTTCCGGTGCGGATCTCTGTGAAAGACCCGCAGAACCTGCTCAAGCCGGGGATGATGGTGGTAGTAGAAATTAAGGCGCAATAATCGTTTCGAGTTGCCGGTTAAGAATTAACGGTTCCGGGTTTTAGGTTTAGAAATTATATCTTGACTAATATTTCTAATTCATGGAAGAAAAAACCTGAGGCGGAGGGACGGGGTTGGAAGATTGAAGGGAAATTCTGAGGCCGTTTGGTTCGATGGACAAAGATGTCGCGGGGGTAAAAATTGTCGAAAGTTAAAAAATCTTGGGAACTTTCTGCAATAATTTGATTTTTCCAAATTAAGGAGGAAAAGACCTCGACAGTTTTTTTCCTACTTCCTCAAAGGAACAAGCACTTGGTTATTTTTATAAAAATTTATTCTAAGTAAATACAATTAGTTATGAATAAAGAAGTTGAATTGGTGCGAGGATTGCTGCATGAAAGGGCAAAAGCGATTAAATATTTATGGCTCGTTACCCGGAACTCCTAACGCGCAACCTTATTTTTAAGAGAAAAAAACTTGAATACGCTTCCCCTGCAAGACAAAAATCATAAATGGGGCGTCCTCGTGGTGATTATCCTCGGGAGCTTTATGGCTATCCTGGATAACACCATCGTCAACGTTGCCCTGCCCAAGATCATGGCGAATTTCGGAGCTACCGTCGATCAAATCGAATGGGTGATCACCGGTTACATGATCGCTTTTGCGATTTCTATGCCAGCGACCAGCTGGCTACGGGAAGTTTTCGGCCTGAAGAAAGTATTTATCGCCAGTCTGGCGCTCTTTTGCTTTGGATCGGCTCTCTGCGGCATTGCCTGGGAAAAAGATTCTCTCATCGCCTTCCGGGTCATCCAAGCCATTGGGGGAGGGGCGATGATGCCTACCGGTCTGACCTTGATTTCAGAAGTTTTCCCTCCGCAGGAGCGAGGAATGGCGATGGGGATTTGGTCCATTGGAGCCATGGTGGCGCCGGCAATTGGGCCTTTCCTGGGTGGCTATCTGGTGGATGAGGTTAGCTGGCGATCCATTTTTTACATCAACTTGCCAGTGGGAGCCATAGCCATTCTGGCAGCACTTTTGATTCTCACCCCTAGCAGGCTTCCCGGACTAGCGCGGAGGTTTGACCTCGTCGGCTTTACCAGCTTCTCGGTTTTCCTTGCAGCCCTTTTGATTGCGCTGGCCCAGGGCCAACGGGAAGGTTGGAACTCTGACTATATCCTCTCTTGTTTCAGCATTAGCCTGTTGAGTCTGGGTACCTTCATTGCTTCCGGCTTCCTGCTCAAAGACCCGATTATCGATCTCCGTCTCTTCGCCAACCATAATTTCTTAATGGCCAACATCATCAACTTCGTCCGGGCCGTAGCCATTTTCGGGTCTATGTTCCTTCTCCCCCTATTTCTCCAAAACCTGCTGAATTATACGGCCCTCCGCACCGGCATCATCCTGGCGCCCACGGCCATTAGCGTAGCCATTGTTTCGCCTTTCTCAGGACTCGTCTCTGACCGAATTGGACCCCGGGTTCCTTTATTTTTAGGAACCGTCCTCCTGGCTTTTTCCCTTTACCTATACAAAGACATCTCCCTCAATTCAGATTACTGGTTTCTTTTCTGGCCACAAGTGATCCGCGGAGCGGGGTTGGGGCTGATCAACGCCCCTCTCATGAGCGCGGCCATCAATGCCGTTCGCCGGGAGCAGATGGCCGTTGCCTCGGGTCTCATCACGGTCATCATGCAGGTGGGGGGCGCGTTCGGAGTCGCCCTGCTGGGAACTACCCTGCAACGCCGGGAGTTCTTTCATTACGCCCACTACCTGCAACAAATAAATAATGCTTTCTCTCCCTTTGTTTATCGGGCGCAATCGGCCATGCAGGAGCTGCTTCTCAGGGCCGGACATGCTCCGGCTGAAGTCTTGACCAAAGGGAAAAGCCTGCTGGCTTTGTGGGTTCAACGCCAGGCGGCGGTGGGGGCATTCGAGGATGCTTTTGTCTTTTCGGCACTCCTCATTACCATCGGTATCGTCCCGGCCCTGTTGATCCGCAAGGCGACCTTGCCAGCACAAGTCAGGCCCATAGGCGTCCCGGAATGAGGAAATCATGGCATCACAAAAAAGTTCGATAGAAAACAAGAGTTCAAATAATATGGAAAGAGAAAGGGGAACAAAGGAATGAGGCACCCACGAAAAAAGGAAAAATTTTATCAGTGGCTGGGCGGGTTGTTTATCCTTTTTCTTTGGGTCTGGCCAGCCGGGGCCCAACAAGAGGAATTGCCTCCGCGAGGAAAACCGCTAACCCTGGAACAGTGCACGGCCATGGCTTTGAAATACCATCCTTCCTTGCGGGCCAACCAGGCTACGATTGAAGCCTCCAAGGCCAGGGTGGAACAGGCTCTGGCTGCGTATTATCCCCAGGTGAATTTCGGCAGTACTTACACCAATGGTACTTCCAACTATTCCGGAATCACCCGGAGCGGGTCCAATCTCTGGACCTTCTACGATACTTATTCCGCAGGCCCTTCTCTCACCCAGAATATTTACGACTTTGGTCGCACAGCCAACAGCGTTACCATCAACCGGGAGAACGTGAAAGCCAGCGAAGAGGAACTATCCATTACCAGGCAGGGAGTTGTTCTGAACGTTCAACAAGCCTATTTCGGTGTTCTACAAACCCTGCGCCTGATCCAGGTGGCGGAGGAGACGGTCAATCAGAATAAACAACGTTTGGAACAGGCCCAGGGTTTCTACCAGGCGGGAACCCGGCCGAAGATCGACGTCACCAAAGCTGAAGTGGATTTAGCCAATGCTGAGCTAAACTTGATTCGGGCGAAGAATAATTACCAGGTAGCCCGTGTAAATCTGAACAATGCCATGGGTCTGCGCCAGAGCCTGACCTTCGCCATTGAGGATTCCCTGGACTTCCAACCTTATAAAATAACCCTGGAGGAAATTCTCAAGCTCTCTTTTGTCCAGCGGCCCGAAATCCTGCAGTTGAAAGCCAAACAGCGCAGCCAGGAAGCTTCCATCAAAGTTGCCCAAGCCAGCTATTACCCAATTATCTCCGGCAATGCCAGCTACCTTTACCGGGGCCCTGATATCGACGATCTCTACTGGGACTTATCCGTTGGCGCCACCCTATCGATTCCTCTTTTCAGTGGCTTTTCTTCTCCCAACCAGGTAGCCGAGGCGCGGGCGATTCTGAAAAACCTTAAAGCCCAGGAGGAGAGTTTGCAATTGAACATCCGCCTGGAAGCCGAACAGGCCTATCTCAGCCTAAGAGAAGCCGAGGAACGGATTCGGGTGACTCAAAAGGCTGTAGGCCAAGCTCAGGAAAATTTCGAACTGGCCAACGGCCGCTACCAGGTAGGCGTTGGATTTCCCTTAGAGGTAACCGATGCGGAAGTCCTCCTGGCCAATGCCCGGGCCAATTATATCCAGGGGCTCTATGATTATAAGGTTGCGGGAGCGCGGATCAATAAGGCCATGGGCCTGAACAAATAAAGGTTGGGAAAGTTGCGCCGCCAATGATAAACTATAAAAAGATGAAAATTTATTCATCCAGTTCAACCCCTTTCCCTATGATATGAAGGCAATCATGAAAAGAACAATTATTATCCTGGTGATCCTGGCCTTTGGAGCCCTGGTGGCGTTCCGGGCGGCGCAAGTGATTTTTGCCAAAAAAGAAGAACCTCAAGAAAAAGGGGGAAGGGCTATTCCTTTGGTGGAGGCAGCTCCCGTAACCCAGGGTCTGGTGGAAGAAAAGATCTCCCGGGTAGGGGACATTGTCCCCCAAGCCCAGGTGACGATTTTTTCCAAGGTCCAGGGATGGGTCAAAGAGATTTACGTCCGGGAGGGTGACCGGGTGAGAGTGGGACAGGTTCTCGCGAACCTCGATGACCGGGAGGCTCTGGCGGTTGTGGCCCAATCGAAAGCCAATCACGAGGCAGCCATCGCTCGGCTCAAACAGGTGCGCGCCACGGCGAAAGAGGCCGTAGAGTCGCAGATCCAGCAAGCCAAGGCGAATATGGACTTGGCCGAGTCAGATCTGAAACGATCCCGGGAGCTCCATGCCAAGGACTTTATCGCCCGGCAGCAGCTGGATGAAGCCCGGACCAAATTCAACGTGGCCAAAGCCGCCTACGACCTCGCTCAAAACAACTTGCAGCAGAGAATTTGGGAAAACGAAATCGGCCTGGCTGAAGCCCAGGTCAGGCAAGCCAGGGCGAATCTGGATCTGATGCAGGCCCAGCTGGCCAATCTTTCCATTCTCTCTCCCATGCAGGGAATCGTTACCAAGCGCTATGTAGATCCCGGAACGATGGCTAAAGATAGTACGTCTATTTTAACCCTCATGGAACTAAACGTAGTGAAAATGATTGTAAATGTCATTGAAAAAGAGGTCGTGCTTTTGAAAAAGGGGCAACCCGTGATGGTGAGCGTCACCGGTTTTCCCGGTCGTGTCTTCCCCGGACGTATCGAGATTATCAACCCGGCCCTGGACCCTCAGTCCCGCACTGCGGAAATTCAAATTCTTATTCCGAACCCAGATTATGTATTGAAACCGGGAATGTTTGGCCGAGTGGAGATCCCTCTGCGGTCCAATCCGAAAGCCCTGCTCATTCCGATCCAGGCTTTGTTGACGCAAGATGACAAGGATTTCGTTTATGTTTGTAAGGATGGAAAAGCATACCGCCGTTCTGTTCGGAAGGGGATCGTGAAAGACGATTTTGTGGAGATTATCCAGGGGCTCAATAATCAAGACCAGGTGATTGTGGCGGGGCACGGCTCTATGAATGATGGAAGTCCCGTACAAATCCTCTCCAAAGCCGAAAAAGGAAAATGAGAATAGGGTCGGATCAATGAACCTTGCCAAATTCGCCTTACGGAATCCCATTACGGTTTTAATGGTGGTCCTCGGGTCGCTCATTCTTGGGATCATTTCCTTTACCAAATTGCCTGTGGACATGTTCCCGGACATCACCTTCCCATCGCTCACGGTAGCGACTTTCTACCCCGGGGCGAATCCCCAGGATATGGAGCGGATGGTCACCTATCCTGTCGAAAAGGCCGTCGCCACCGTAAACGGAGTGAATTACGTCGCTTCCCTTTCTCGGCAGGGGGCTTCCCTGGTCACGGCCTACTTCAACTGGGGAACCAACATGGACACCGCCCAGTCCGACGTGGTACAGGCCATTAATTTGATCCTTGGCAGTCTTCCCAAGGAAGTTCAATATCCGATCATTCGCCGGTTTGATGTTTCTCAGATCTCGGTCATCTATATCGCCCTGTTGGGAGGGGGGCTCAATGAGGGACAACTCTACGATATCGCTTCCAACGAGGTAGGGCCCGAGCTCGAGCGCGTCCCTAACGTTGCTTCGGCCCGCGTGTCTGGAGGAAAGGTCCGCGAAATATTGATTTATTTCGACCGGCAGCGCTTGCGGGCTTTCAATCTTTCTCCGGACGCCGTCATCCAGGCGGTTCAGCAAGCCAATTTAATTCTCCCCTCGGGCAATATTAAGGCCGGTCCTTACGATTACCGGCTCTTTACCGAAACTCAGTTCAGTCTCGTGCGGCCCATTGAAAATATCATCGTATCCAATATCCGGAACCGGCCCGTTTACATTCGCGATGTGGCGGCCGTAAAAGATGACTTCCAGGACCAGACCGACCTGATCCGCATAAACGGTCAACCGGCCGTCGGCATGGCCGTCCAGAAAACTTCCGGGACGAACACCATCCAGGTCGTCGACAACGTCCGCAAGGCCCTGCCCCGGATTCAAAAGATGCTACCTCCCGGCGTCCGGATGCTTGAACTGTTCGACCAATCGACTTACATTCGTAATTCCATTAAGAATCTGCAACACCATGCCTTGATGGGCGCCGGCCTGGCCATGTTGATCCTGTTGGTTTTCCTGCGCAATCTGCGAAGCACCTTGATTGTCTCGCTGGCCATACCGATTTCGATTGTTTGCGCCTTCATCCTTCTCTACTTTAATAACCTCACGGTGAATATCTTTACCCTGGGCGGGTTGGCCTTGGGAGTGGGGCGATTGGTCGATGATGCGATCGTGGTGCTGGAAAGTATTTACCGGCATCGGAACGCGGGAGAGTCCTCAAGGGAAGCCGCCATCCAGGGCTCGAATGAGGTCGCCCTGGCGGTTTTAGCTTCTACGATCACGACCATCGTGGTATTTCTGCCGGTGGCTTTCATCACCGGAATCGCCCGATTGTTCTTTACCCCTCTGGCCCTAACCGTCGCTTTCTCATTGATTGCCTCCTATTTTGTTTCTCTAACCGTGATCCCGGTCCTCTGCCACAAATACCTGCACCCTGAAACGGAAGAGGTCCTCCGGTCCTCCCCTTCCTTTTTAAACCGCGTGAAATGGCGTTTTAAAAACTGGTTTGATGCAACCGATGCCGAATATCAGGCCCTGCTGACCTGGGCCTTGGGGCACCGCAAGACGGTGGTTTTGATCGTCGTCCTGTTTTTTTTCGGCAGCCTTCCTCTCTATCTTTTCATCGGCAGCGAGTTCTTCCCCGCAGTCGACGAGAGCCAGTTCCGGTTCACCGTCCAATTGCCCGTCGGGACGCGATTGGAAGAATCGGCCCGGGTCGCAGCGCGGATGGAAGAAATCATTTTGGAGCAGGCCGGGAAAGAAACACGCGCGACCCAGGTCAATTTCGGCATTCCCAGCGGAACCATTTCGGCCATATGGTCCCGCAATACGGGACCCCACATGGGGTACGTCCGGGCCCGCCTGGTCCCGCCCGAGGAGAGGAAGCTCTCCTCGGATGCCCTAATGGATCGACTCCGTCCCCTCCTGCGCAAGGAATTCCCGGGGGTGAAAATCTTTTTTTCCTCCGGGGGGCTCGTCAGCCGGTTGGTTTCCTTCGGCTACGATGATCCCATCGACATCGAGATTTTGGGGTACGACTTCAAAACCGCGGCAAAATTAGCGGAAGAAGTGGCCGCCGCGATCCAGCCCATTCAGGGAGTGAAAGACATTCAGGTCAGCCGGGAACCCGACTATCCGCAGCAGAACATCGTCATCGACCGCGAGAGAGCGGCGCTTTTAGGTTTGAGCGTGGCGCAAATTGCCCGCAACATCCAGACGTTTATCAACGGTTATGATGCTTCCATCTTCTCCGACCCGCTCACCGGCAATCAATACGACATCAACGTCCGCGCCCAGGAAAAAGACCGGGTTTCCATCGCCGACCTCAGCCAGGTCTTTATTTTCAACCCTCAGGGACAGCCCATTCCCCTGGACAATGTGGCGACCATTACCCGGGGAGTCGGCCCGATCCAGATTGAACGAAAATACCAGCAGCGCATCATCCACGTGACGGCCAACACCTTCGGCCGCGACCTGGGAAGCATCGCGCAGGACATTCAGGCCAAGCTGGACAAAATCTCCATACCGCCCAACTTCCGCGTCAACCTGGGCGGAGCCGTCGAAAGCCAGAAAGAATCTTTCCAATCGCTGCTGTTTGCCCTTATCCTGGCCATCGTGCTCGTCTATATGGTGTTGGCGGCTCAGTTCAAATCCTTGTTGGATCCTTTTATCATCATGTTCTCCGTTCCCCTGGGTATCATTGGAGTAATCTGGATTTTGTTCCTTACGGAGACCAATCTTTCGGTGACCTCTTTCATGGGCGTCATCATGATGGCCGGGATCGTCGTCAGTAACGGGATCCTTCTCGTCGATTACACGAATCAGCTTCGCCGGAAAGGAATGCCGCTTCGGGAAGCGGTGATCCTGGCCGGACGGACGCGGCTGAGGCCGATTCTCATGACTACGGTCACCACCATTTTGGCCTTGACTCCCATGGCCATCGGCTTAGGGGAAGGTTCGGAATCGAATGCGCCAATGGCAATCGCGGTGATCGGGGGGCTCGCCGTTTCCACGCTTCTGACTCTGATATTCATCCCCACTCTTTACACCATCTTCGAGGAACGGTTCAAGCCGGGAATCGCTCCGGAAGGGAACAACGGAACAACGTGAAAAGGAAATCCACCATTTGGATCATCGCCGCCATCCTGATCGCCGCCGGGGCGCTCGGAGTTGCCTACTTTTTCAATGCGCAGGCCCCCGCCGTCAAGTATCGTACGGTCAAAGTGGAACGGGGCAGCCTGTCCACCTACGTCAATGCCAACGGCACGCTGAACCCCGTGATCACTGTTTTGGTGGGTTCCCAAGTTTCCGGCACAATTCAGAAGCTTTATGCGGATTTTAATTCGGCCGTAAAAAAAGGCCAGCTCATCGCCCAGATTGATCCGGCCATCTTCCAGGCCCAGGTTTCCCAGGCCAAAGCCAAGGTAGAAAACGCTAAAGCGGCCTTTTTGAATGCCCAGGCGGATATCGCCACCGCCCGCTCCAATGTGGAGGCGAGCAAAGCCAATGTCCTGAAAGCCCGCGTGGCCCTAGAAGACGCCAAAAGAAATTTGAATCGATCGCTGGAACTTTTCTCCCGCAATTTAATTGCCGCCAGTGACCGCGACACGGCCCAGACAGCCTACGATTCGGCTGCGGCCCAACTCGAAGCCGCTCAAGCCCAAAAGAAAGCCACCGATGCCCAACTTGAATCGGCGCAAGC
>JAOUFX010000701.1 GCA_029857975.1 Deltaproteobacteria bacterium
TCAAGGATCAAAAAAATCCTAACATTCGCATGATGGCTGTCACAGCTATTTCCATATTTACCATTGTCGCTAGCAAGGAAACGGGAGTGACCACCCTTGAGGGCTTGAACGGCATAAAAATGGCGTCGAACCCGGCGACTACTTCGGAAAGGCTGGCGAGAATGCTCTTGGAAGCCAACGGGATCAATCCCGTTTATAAGTGGGGCGGGACAGCGTCAAACCTCGAGGCCATGAAAGCGAAAACCGTCGATGCCTGGGGGAGACCTGGTTACCGGGATGGAGGGATCACGGAGCTGGCCTTATCCAGGCCCCTTAACTATCTTCCCGTTACTGACGAACACCTGAAGAAGTACAACGCGAAATTCCCTGCCCACGGGAAACCCGTCCTAAGTCCAGCCGGTCAGTTTAAAGGTCAGGATAAGGCTTACCAGACTCTGGCTTTCGTCGAAGGGGAGATGTGTGATAAGGGCATGTCTGCGGATGTAATTTATAAGATCCTGAAGGCGGTCTACGCCAAGAGGGCGGATATGGCCAAGGTGGATGCTACTTATCGGGAAGGGGGCTTGGTTAATTTCCCCAAGCTAACCATGGAGTATTGCGATGTTCCCCTCCATCCCGGGGCTGTTAAGTTTTTCCGGGAGCTTGGATTAAAGATTCCTGATAATCTCATACCCGCCGAAATGAAATAACCCATCCACCCAAGAGAAGGAGGTTTAAAAATGCGCCAGATCAACCAGAGATTCTTAACCATGATCTTCGCCTGCGTTCTTCTGTCCCTCATGCCTCTGGCCTGTGCCACCACGCAAGAAAAGCCGGAAGCTGGGCCTGCAGCGAGCTTGATCGTCACCCCCAACAGTGGTCCGCCCGGAGCAAAAATAGCCATTCTTGGCTCCGGCTTCATCCCTGGAGAGACGATTGAGGTCATAATAGTAGTAGACGGGGTCCCGACTGAATTGGGAGGAAAGCCCATGGTCAAGAAAGCTAATGCAATGGGGGCTTTCAAGACCTCCAGTAACATTCCCAGTTTGGCCACACCGGGTGTTTACACCATCAAGGCCACAGGGGATAAGGGGACCGTTGCCGTAGCTCCTTTGGATGTGGCCGAAAAGCCCAAAAAGAAATAAAAAGTTAAGGAGATAATCGTTTTCTCCGGAGGTTTTAACTTCCCTCAAAGGGGAGCATTCCCGTCCCCTTTGAGGGGAAGAAGGAGAGGATTGAATGAGAGAGCTGCGCGGGTTTTGGAAATTGATTGGCCAATTGTTGGTAGGTGTGTTTGTTGTGCTCGTTATTTATACATCTGTGATGGGCGCCTGGCATCCGGTCATCCAGGGCTCCATCTTTCTAAATTTCGCCTTAATGCTGGTTTTCCTTTATTCCCCCATGAGCAAGGCGAGGGTGAGGGCTGGATCACCGAGTTTCGTCGAAAAGTTCCTCTTTGGAATGAAAGATTCCCCGGCAATCCTCGATGTTCTTATGATGATTGCCAGCGTCGTGGTTTGCGGCTATGTTCTTATAAACTGGGAGACAATCACCCGGCAGCGGTGGATGTATAAAACTTATGAGCTTTTTTTTAGCGCCATACTGGGGATCATGCTCCTGGAAGCCACCCGGCGAACCACGGGAAAGATCATACCCACTCTCGTCCTTGCCTTTCTGGCTTATGCCCTTTTCGGTAGCATCATCCCCGGGTCATTCGGGCATCCAGGATTCCCCCTCCTTGAGGTTCTTTACCATTATTACATGATGACGGAAGGCTATTGGGGAATGCTCACCGATCTGACCAGCCGGGTCATTGCGGTATTCCTGCTCCTTGGGCCCGTATTATTCGCAACCGGGGTGGGAGATACCTTTATGAACCTGGCTCGATTTTTTGGGGGGCGAATCAGCGGCGGTGCCGGGCAAATTGCCGTGATCTCCAGTGCCTGTTTTGGGACCCTCTCGGGTTCAGCCGTAGCCAATGTGGCCACCACCGGCACTTTTACCATCCCCACGATGAAAAAGTTAGGCTATCGACCGGAGTTGGCCGGAGCCATCGAAGCCTCGGCCTCTTCCGGAGGGCAGATTATGCCCCCGATCATGGGGGTAGGAGCCTTTGTCATGGCGGAGATGTTAGGCATTCCCTATCTTTACGTATGCGTGGCGGCTGTCATTCCCGCCCTCATTTACTTCTTTGGGGTAGGGGCAGGAGTTTTTTTCGCCGCTAAAAAATATGACCTGGGGAAAGTGCCGCCGGAACTCATGCCTAAAGCCCGGGAAGTTTTTGCTCTCGGACCCATGATAAACCTGCTCATTCCGATTGGAATCCTTAGTTATATTCTGGTCCTGTTACTTCCTCCGCAACTGGCCGCCGTCTTGGCGCTGCTTGCTGCCATAGCCACGTTTTTGATCGCTGGCCTCCTATCCCCCGGACAATTCTGGGGACGGATCCGAACCATTGGTGCGGCTCTTTTCACCGGAACCATTACCGCTCTGGCCACGCTGATGGCCATGGCGGTTTGCGTGCAAATGGCCGTATCATTGGTTTCTTTGACCGGCCTCGCAGTTAAGATGTCCGAAGCCATTATGACCTTGGCGGGAGTCAATATCCTTTTAGCCCTTGTCGCCACTATGGTTATGATCATGATCTTGGGCATGGGAATGCCCACGACTGCCGCTTACATCATCGGCGCGGCAGTGTTAGGGTCGACATTGATGGGGCTGGAGATTAAAGGAATTTCAGCCCATATGTTTATTTTTT
>JAOUFX010000702.1 GCA_029857975.1 Deltaproteobacteria bacterium
TGTCTCCGAGACTCGTTTCGTTCCTTCGGCCAGTAAGTCACCGATTCCTTCTCTACGCGCAATTTTGGGAACCAAATCCACCATGAGCTTTTCATCCCCGAACTTGACTTCAAGGCCCCCGCTGATCTCCTTGTTCAAAATTCCTTTTTCGTAACATTCCATGGCAAAGGCAATCGTAGAACCCGCGCTGATCGTATCCAGGCCATATTCATTGCAGAGATAATTGGCCATGGTGATGGCGTTTAAATTTGCAACGCCGCACATCGCCCCGAAGGTATTGACGGTTTCATATTCAGGACCTTCACCGCTGTTTCCTTTCCAAGGCCCCTCCTTGATTTCGGTCCCTCGTCCGCAGGCAATGGGGCAGGCAAAACAACTTACCCCCTTGATAAGGACTCGATCGGTCAAAGCCTGTCCATTCACTTCTTCAATCTGTTCAAAAACACCTTCTTGCCAATTTCGGGTGGGGTACCCGCCTCTTATGTTAACCATATCTGAAACCATATTCGTACCATACGACTCGAAACCAACTTTCAGTATGGATTCATTCAGTAAATCGATCTGCTTCTTGGCAATTTCGCTGAAGAGAGCCTTGTCGGCAAGGTGGATGGGCGTTCTTCCCGCACAAGCAACGGCTTTCAGGCGTTTCGCGCCCATCACCGCTCCCAGGCCACATCGCCCAACGGCGCGATATTTGTTGTTTATGATCGCCGCATAGCGGACAAGATTCTCGCCGCCCGGCCCAATGGATGCAATGGTAACTTTCTGCTGGGAGTCTTTTTGAATCAAATCTTCGGTCTCGGAAACGGTCTTTCCCCATAAGTGGCCGGCATCGCAGAGTTTGGGTTGGCCATCTATAATTCTCAGATAAACAGGTTCAGGTGATCGGCCTTGAAAAATGATGCCGTCATAGCCACTTTGTTTGAGGGCCGGTCCAAAACTGCCCCCTGAATTGCCATGACCCCAGATGCCGGTTAAGGGGGATTTGGCTACGACTGAGTAGCGGCTGGCACTTGCGGATGCTGTCCCCGTGAGCGGGCCAGTCATAAATATCAATAGATTTTCCGGCCCCAGTGGGTCAGCTCCTGCTGATACTTCCTTATAAAGATACATTGTAGCCAGCCCCGCTCCGCCAATGAACATTTTCGCCCAGTCTTCACGAATTTCTTCTTCGGAGATGGCCCCCTTTGATAGGTCCACCCTTAATATTTTTCCAATATATGCCTTGGACATGATGCAACCTCCTCTTGAAACCCCGTCTTACGATACCCTTCGCAGCCCGGTTCGTTAAAACTATTTAAACTCCGCTTCTTCAGGATAGCTCTTGGCGAATCCCTCCTTAATGCTCATGTCTGCCCCCATGAAGGGAATGGGATACCTCACATTTTTGGTGCGGAGTTCCCTCCATCCCTCAACCGCCCTGGGCAAATATTTCGGAGGTAAAGCGATGACCAGCTCTTCATCCGTCACCAGTCCATTGCGACGCTCCCCATAGCCCGGAAGACCCAGCTTGGGTTTGCCGCTCAGATAGCAATCAGCCAGGGAATCGGAGCAGGAAGATTCCCCGATGCAGGCAAATTCGAAGCGCTCGAACTCTTTCCGCTGGAGGGATTGGATAATCATGATGATCTGCGAGGGATCCCCGTAGATCATGACGACGTCCGGTTCGAAGGTCATCGTCGCCAGCGGGGCAAACACCAGGGCACCCCCAAAGGGGATTCGCGCGATGGCTTTGAAACGTCTCTTTTCATCCTCCCAGCTGCTCACCCACCTCAGCCCCCGAGTGGGGCATTCCATCCCCGGAGGAATCTCTTTCATCCCGTGAATGCGGGCGCAGTGGGAGTACATCGGATCCTTATTCTTCGCCCCCACGGTAAAGCCCCACCGTCGCGCCTGGAATATCATCTGGCACAGAACAAAAAAGCGGGTCATACGTTTGAGGCCGGGGATCTGATCGATTTCGTCGGGATTCTCAAACCGCTTGAACCCGATGATTTCCGTTT
The DNA here is from genome assembly GCA_029857975.1 of Deltaproteobacteria bacterium. The sequence goes on from JAOUFX010000702.1 coordinate 2,004, forward strand.
TGATACAGAGCTGGGTCTTTAACTCCCTGCCCAATTCCGCCCACTGCGTCATGTTCCTTTTCCTTTCCCCGTGAGGCTTCATTCTGGATTTGCCTACGATTCAGTAACCATCAATAACTTACGGCAATTCTAGGGACACAATACTTATCTGTTTTCCATTTTCCCTGCCCCTTTCGGGCCGGGTTTCCGTTTCCTTAACATCCGTCCCGTCAACTGCTCAAGCCGCATGACGAACTGTTCATTTCCCAAAGGGCGACCCGTTCGTTCATGCTGCCGCAACTTTTTTGCCTCGTCCTCGGTGGCATCCTCTTCAAGGAATTTCTCCCAATCTCGCAGCATCGCTAACATGGGTCCTACCTTGACGAGGCCATCATTCTTCTCCTCCACATGCGCTCTGGCGCTGCTCCAGGGATATTCCCATGCTTTTTTAACCCCCTTGCCCCGCACCGGATCCAACTCTATGTACCGAGCAGCAGCCACGACATAACGCTCATCCATGGCTTACGATTTAAACCGACCTGGCCATAAAAACCCTTGCGAAATTCAAGAAACGTTTAGCGATTTTGCCCGAGAGATTTAATTGATTGAAAAGTTTAGGAATTTTAAAATTGTTGGTTGCAATGGAAGAGCAGCGGTTGGCTCGATCAACCTCCTCCGTATAAAGAGGAAAACCGGCAACCTGGAAAGCCTCCAGATCCCTGTAAATAGGGCGCAGTCCGGTCTCTTCTCGTT
>JAOUFX010000703.1 GCA_029857975.1 Deltaproteobacteria bacterium
GGGTTTTTCTCCGTCAACGGTCATTTCCTCTTCTAAGCGGGAAAAAAGTTCTTGGGCATAAAGAGATATCTGAATATTTTCCTTTAAGCTGAATTGTATTCTTACTCCCCCCAGGGAGAGGGAAGTCGAGGCTCGGGTATAGGTTGGGTCTCGCTCCACCACTGCCAGTTTGATTTTGGGCGCTGCGGCCAGAAGATGGTAGGCCAAGGAGGAACCCATCACAGCCCCCCCAATGATTACCACGTCATAAAAGTTAGGCTTCATAACGTATTCCCGGAAGTCGTGAGTCGCAAGGTCGGTAGTCGCCCTTTCGCGTTGTTGGCGAGATCAGGGCCGCTCGCTCATCTCCACTCCACCGGCCTGCAAATGTAATATCATTCCTTTCTTTTTTTAACAAGTGATTTTGAATTCTAGGGTTTTAAGTACTTGCCCACCTTCATTTTTTATTTTCTCTCATGATTTCAGAAGGATTATCAGGACCCGGCGGGGAGATGCTGCGCGCCAGCCAAACGGTGGGAGCAAACCTTTCTGCACCCCTCACTTTACCTCCGCAAAAAGAGAGCATAAAAACATATATCTTTGCTACAGAGGTGGAAGTAAAGCTCCAAGTCATGAAGAACCACCGCCTTTTGGCCCAGCGCAGCATCTCCCCGCCGGGTCCGGGAAGAGACTGCCAAGCCCGGACGGGAGGGTGAATCTCTCGGGAGCACAAGGCAGTGATCCTTTCCATGGACGGGGCGAGGCTGCCGCCGAGAAGGCCCTCATTTCCTTCGATCCCGCCTTCCTTGGCGGAAGGTAAGCACGGGGTTGCAATAGATCTTTTCCCCGCCGGTGCTCCCTCTTTCATCACCCTCCCGTCCGGGCTTCGTTAATCAAAGTAAATTCATCAACCTATTGAAAAGTGAAGGGGGGAAAGGTTAAGTAGGCTTGACACTCTCCAGAACCTGTGAAATAGTGAAGGCAATAATTTTATGAAGAGAGTGGGGGAAAAATGGAGAGGTTAAGATGGGTGGTTATTGGGGTAGTGGCCATTATCGTAATCGGCCTGGGTTCCTGGGTATGGGTGGTTAAATTTGAGCGGGAGAAACCAACCATAAAAATTACTCCCGACTCAAGTTATATAGGCCAGAGCCTAACGGTTAGAGTTGAGGACCAAAAAAGCGGTGTAGCGGAAGTGCGTGTAGAAGCGGTCCAGAAAGGGAAAACGGTAGCCCTTTTATCGGAGCAGTTTCCCAAAGGAACCCAAAAAGTAGAAAAAACTTTGGCCATGGGGCCTTTGCCCCGAGGACTAAAAGACGGAGAAACCCAACTTAAGATCTTGGCCCGGGATCATTCCTGGAACAAAGGAAATCCAGTGTCCCTGGAAAGGAAGGTGGTCATTGACACCCATCCGCCCCAACTAAATGTTTTGGGTGCACTGCATTACATCAATAAAGGTGGCACGGGATTGATTACCTATCAGACCTCTGAAGAAACGCCAGTTTCGGGAGTTCAAGTCGGAGATTTGTTTTTTCCCGGATATCCCGCGGGGAAAAACCAATATTTGGCTTATTTCACCTTAGGCCATATTTCCCCCAAAGACATTTCTGTATCGGCTGTGGCCGAAGATCGCGCCGGAAACCGGGGGAAGACAGGTTTCCGCCTCATCGTGAAATCTAAAGTTATCAAGAAAGATAAAATTCAAATCACCGAATCCTTTCTTAAAAAAGTTATGCCGTATTTTACGGAGCGAGACTCGAACCTTGCAGGGACGCCGCTGGAAGTCTTTCTCACCATCAACCGCAAGCAACGGGAGGCAGACCACCGGGAAATCAAAAAAATTTGCCAGCAGACAGCAGCTCAACGATTATGGTCAGGGCCTTTCCTCAGGCTTCCCAATTCTAAACCCATGGCCTCTTTTGCGGAAGACCGGACCTATTGGCACAACGGGAAGAAGATTGATCGCCAGCTTCATCTGGGAGTTGACCTTGCCTCGCTGGCTCAAAGCCCGATACCAGCAGCCAATTCAGGAATCGTGGTATTTGCTGGACCGCTGGGAATTTATGGTAATACGGTCATGATCGACCACGGCTGCGGCCTGCTCAGCATGTATTCCCATTTAAGCCGCATCGAGACCGAAGTTAAGAAGGAAGTGAAAAAAGGAGAAACCCTGGGACGAACCGGAACTACAGGACTGGCCGGCGGTGATCATCTCCATTTCAGCATGCTGGTCAATGGAGTTTTTGTTAACCCCATTGAATGGTGGGATAAGCATTGGATTAAGGATAACATCGAGAAGAAGATGAAGCTCTGAAACTCTCGCATCTCCTTAAATTCAAGCCAGAAGGGGGTGCCGAATCCTATGCCCGGTATTCCCAGAGCGCAGACCGATCAATCCCAGAGCCGGGTAGGCTGCATTCTTATTGCGGCCGAGGTCTACAGGCCAAGGAGATATAGAAGATGAAAACAATCGTAATTGAAAAACCCGGCTCCTTCAAAATCGAAGAATTGCCCTATCCCAGTCCCGGTGAGGGAGAGGTCACCCTCGATGTTAGGGCTTGTTGTGTCTGCGGTACAGATATCCATCTTCTCGATGGGGAATTCAAAGGAGCGGGCTATCCTTTGATTCCAGGTCACGAATTTTCCGGGGCGGTAAGGGAAGTCGGCGCCAAGGTGACCCATGTTCGATCAGGAGACCGGGTTGCCGTTGAACCTTTCATTGCCTGCGGGTACTGCTTTTACTGTAAAGCAGGGA
>JAOUFX010000704.1 GCA_029857975.1 Deltaproteobacteria bacterium
TTATATATTATAAAAACCGGGCAGGTGGAAGTTTGCACGGTGGATGTTCAGGGGGCTCCCTTGACGCTGGCCCAATTACAAGAAGGAGATTTTTTCGGCGAGATTTCTTTGCTAACAGGGCGGCCGCGTACAGCCTCGGTAACAGTATTGCAGAAGGCCGAGTTGCTGCGCTTGGCGAAAAGTGATTTCGATCAAATCATCGAAGGCCACCCCGAAGTCAAGCAAGTTCTTGAGAATTCCCTTCTCCTTCGCCTGGAAAGTAAAATGAAAGCATTGGGGGTTTTCCGGGACAGCCCGGCAAAGGAGGGTCTGGTCTGATTCTGTTCCCCAAGGTAAGCAGTCAGCCGCTTTTCCAAGTCCAAGGACTGAAAAAATCTTTTATCTTTGGGGATAGCGGCAAAATTATCGAAGTCCTAAAAGGGATTGACCTCACCATTACCGCCGGGGAAATGTTGGCGATCGAGGGGGCTTCCGGCGCGGGCAAGAGTACTCTGCTACATATTCTGGGGGCCTTGGATCGCCCCACGGAAGGAAAAGTCTATTTTCAAGATCTGGACCTTTTGGATCAGAGTGAAACGAATTTAGCCGAAATCCGCAACCGCTGCGTCGGATTTGTTTTCCAGTTTCATCACCTGCTTCCGGAATTTACCGCTCTGGAAAACACGATAATGCCCGGATTGATTCAAGGAATGGCCTACAAAGATGCGGTCCAAAGCGGCGAAAGAATATTAGTCCAGTTAGGGTTGGAGGATCGCTTGCTGCACAAACCCGGAGAGCTCTCCGGAGGAGAACAACAACGGGTTGCTGTAGCGAGAGCGTTGATGATGAACCCCCGAGTAATTTTGGCCGATGAACCAACTGGAAATCTGGATTCCAAGACAGGGGAAGAAGTGCATAACCTTTTGGTGCGTATCAACCGCGAACAACAAATTACGATCATCGTCGTTACTCATAACCCCGCACTGGCCGTTAGGATGAACCGCCGGATCCTCCTGGTTGATGGGAAGTTGCATGAGAACAGCTGATCCCTCTTGGGAGGAATTGGCCGCAGGCGGAAGGGGGAGGCCATGGATCTCCCGGCGAGCGATGCAAGAAAAATGGAGAACTTGGCCCGAGGGCTGAGGGGGAAAACGGATACCAATGGGCAAGCGAATTCTGTCCGGCGTAATTTTTTGTCTTCTGCTGTATACCGCTTTGCTGGTAGGCCATGCCAGGGGGCAAGAATTGGTAAAGATAGGCATCCTTCCCTTTAAAATTTATGCCGCCGAACGAGAAAAAGTCGAAGTTTGGTCGCAACAAGTGGTTCAGGTCCTCTCCAAAGAACTGGCCAAGGAAGAGCGAATCATTCTGGTCGAGGAAAAGAAAATTCAAGATGCTTTGGCCAGGATTGGACGTTTAGGGGCTGATGAACAGGTGGCCCGGGAAATCGGGGCTAAAATCGACGCCGATTACATCATTGTCGGATCGATCACCCGGGTAAATGGATCCGTAAGCCTGGATGCTCGTATTCTGGACACTCGCCAAAAAAAGATAATAGCTTCGGTGTTTACAGCGGGAAGAGGAGAAGAAAGCCTGGAGGCAATTGCCGGCAGGTTGAGCCGAGAAATAAATATCAAAGTATTGAAGAAAGAAATCATTTTCAAGGTTTTTATCGAAGGCAATAATGCCATAGAGGAAAGTGCCATCCGGGCCCAGATGAAAAGTAAAGGCGGAGATTTTTTCTCTTCTCAAACCTTGCGCGAAGATTTGAAATCTATTTACCAAATGGGATACTTCCGAGACGTCCGGGCGGAAAAACGAGATTGGGATCGAGGCCAAGCCATTGTTTTCGTTGTAGAGGAGAAGCCGGTCATTAAGGAAATTCAATTTAGCGGCAACAAAGCCCTCAAGACCAGCGAACTCCAAGAAGTCATTGATCTTAAACCACGGACCGTCCTCAACCTGAACGCGGTGAAAGAAAACGTCAATAAGATTTTGCGCAAATATCGCGATGAAGCTTATTACGCCGCGCAAGTACAATATGAATTGAAGACTCCCCAAAAAAGCGAAGTGATCGTCCATTTTAAAATTCAGGAAAATGAAAAGATCCGCATTAAGACCATCCGCTTTTCCGGTAATCTCCATTTTACGGACGGAAAATTGAAAAAGCTCCTGCCGGATACCCAAGAGAAGGGTTTCTTTTCTTGGCTGAGCAAGTCGGGGACGTATAAAGAAGAAACTTTAGAGCGGGATCTGGACGCCATATTGGGGTTTTATCTTCAAAAGGGGTTCTATCAGGTCAAGGTGGGCAAACCCCAGGTGACTCACGACCAGCAAAATATCCATATTGTGATTCCCATCGAAGAGGGTCGCCAGTTCAAGGTGGGTAAGGTGGATATCCAAGGGGATTTGATCGATTCCAAGGAAGATTTGTTCAAGTTAGTGAATATCCATATAGGTGAGATTCTCAACCGCAATAAAGTAGGGGAGAGCATTTCTCAGCTTACCGATCATTACGCCGATAAGGGGTATGCCTTTGTGGACATCAGTCCCCATACCGTAATCAATCAAGAAAATGACTGGGTGGACTTGACTTTCCAAATCCAGCCGGGAAGTAAAGTTTATTTCGAGCGAATCAACATCACGGGGAACACCAAAACCCGCGATAAAGTTATTCGCCGGGAACTCCGGGCAGCGGAAGGAGAACTGTTCAGCCTAAGCGCCTTGAAGAAGAGTCGGGAAAACCTGGAT
>JAOUFX010000705.1 GCA_029857975.1 Deltaproteobacteria bacterium
TTCACCCTTTTCCAGCGCAGGGGACGGTTCATCGTCAGCGAGTGGCTGCAGGCGCTCTGCTCCCGATCCGGAGCAACCACCCAAACTTCGGCAACGGAATCCAAGGCCCTGGCCAACGCCAGCAGGCCCGGAGATTGAATTCCATCATCGTTGGAAACTAAAATCTTCAATTTTATCTCCAAAAGGGACGCCGATTTACGCAGGGTAACGCATTTATCCCCGATACGCTAAGCGCTTAGCGCTATGTGCATAGCGTTTTTATTTTTTCATCTGCGTGAATCTGCGCCCCCTATGAAATTTTTTTATGGCGACAACGATTCTAAATAGCGTTCCGCGGCAAAGGCCGCCGTGGCCCCGTCGCCGACAGCGGTGGTTACTTGCCGCAAAAGCTTCTGCCGAACATCGCCGGCAGCAAAAATTCCCTGGGCGGAGGTGGCCATATTTACATCGGTAATCACATACCCCCGCTCATCCAATTTTACCGCCCCGCCAAGAAAACCCGTAATGGGTTTCAGCCCTACATAGAAAAAGACTCCGTTTACTGGCAAAGTCCTGGTTTCCTGAGTCCGTACATTCTTCAATTCCAAGCCCTCTACGCCTGTCTTGCCTGAAACTTTCGCCACCACGGTGTCCCAGAGGATTTCGATCTTTTCGTTTTGCATAGCTCGATCCTGCAGGATTTTTTCCGCCCGCAGGGCGTTGCGCCGGTGGATGATGTAGACCCGCCTGGCAAATCGGGTCAGGTATAAAGCCTCGTCCACAGCAGAGTCTCCCCCGCCGACTACGCCTATATCCTGATCCCGGAAAAAAGGACCGTCGCAAGTGGCACAGTAAGAAACCCCCCTTCCCTTCAATTCTTCCTCTCCAGGAACCCCCAATTTTATGGGTTCAACCCCTGTGGCTACAATCACGGCTTTGGTGGTTACTTTCTGGCCTTCCCATCCAACTTCCCAATGGCTCCCTTTCGCCGCCAGATGATTGACTTCGCCACTGACCACCTCCAGCCCAAAGCGCCTGGCTTGTTTCTCCATCGCTTGCGCCAAATCCGGCCCTGGGATCCCCTCCGGAAAGCCGGGGTAGTTTTCGATCAAAAAGGTGCTGGCGGCCTGGCCTCCCGGAGCCATCTTCTCGATGAGCAGGGTGCGCAATTTACCCCGGGCGGCATAAAGTCCGGCAGTCAGGCCTGCCGGGCCACCGCCGGCGATCAGCAAATCATGTTCTGCAGCTTCCATGACTTTCCCCCTCATTTTTTATCAACTACCAAAAAAGGCGATTCACCATAGAGGGCCCTAAGGAAATTTAAGATAAAACAAGGGAAAAACGCCTTTTCTTTCCTTTACTCTGTACACTCGTTATGTAAAAACAATGCAATATTTTAGCTTGCGAATTGATTCCATGAGAACACAGAGAAAAAACTGATTTTTTTTGTCTTTTAACCACGAATTTATTCTCCGTGTTCTCTGTGGTTTAAAAAAATAGCTCAATTTAAGAAATAGTAAAATACCACAGTTGGAGCCAGAAAAGAAGAGAGAAGAAAAGAAAGTGAAACGTAAAAAGTAGAAAGCAGTTAACGAATGACTCGCTTGTTTCCCTTATCAGATTTGCTATAATGGTTTAAAAAAAATCGGCAAGAAAGATTAGTTTGTTAAATATTGCCTTTTTCTGGCACATGCATCAACCTTATTATCGGGATCCTCTGAGTGGGGAGTATTCTCTCCCCTGGGTGCGCCTCCATGCCTGCAAGGGTTATTACGACATGATTTCCCTCTTGCAGGAATATCCTGCTATCCGGCAAACCTTCAATTTAGTTCCTTCGCTCCTCCGCCAGTTAAACGACTATGCTCGGGGAGAAGCCCAGGATATTTTTCTGGACCATACGCGCAAGCCTGCCGAAGAACTCTCTCCTGAGGAAAAAAAATTTATCCTGGGCAATTTTTTCCTTGGCAACCCGGAGACGATGGTCAAACCCTATCCGGCTTACTGGGCCCTTTTTAAAAAAAGAGGGGTGAAAGTCCCTGAAGAACGATGGGATGACTTACTCCGACATTTTACCCTTCAGGATTTCCGCGACTTGCAGGTCTGGTTTAACCTTACCTGGTTCGGGCATCGGGCCCGGGAAAAGAAAGAAAGCGTCCGTGAACTTCTTCTGAAAGGAAGGATTTTTTCCGAGTCGGACAAGGCCATTCTTCTTCAGGCCCAATCGGAAATCATCCAGGAGTTAATTCCGCTCTACCAGTCCATGCTGGCCAATGGACAGGCAGAAATTACCACCAGCCCTTTTTACCACCCCATTCTTCCCCTGCTTATCGACTGGAAGGCCGCGTCCAGGTCAATGCCCAAAGTATCCCTCCCCGGTTCGTTTTCCCATCCGGAAGACGCTGAAGTCCAGATCCAAAAGGCCGTAGAGTATCATCAGTATCTTTTTGGATGCCAACCTACGGGAATGTGGCCCTCCGAAGGCTCGGTTTGCCCCGAATTAATCCCGCTCGCCCGCAAGGCCGGGATCCGCTGGATGGCCTCGGATGAGGGGATTCTTTTTAGGTCTTTGTCCGGGGATACGGCTCGCCACCGCCTTTACCGGCCCTATCGGGTAAAGTTCCAGGGGGCGGAAGTTACGATGGTTTTTCGCGATCGGAATCTTGCCGACCTCATCGGCTTTACCTACGCCAAAAATCCCCCCCAGGCTGCGGCGTCCGACCTCTTAACCCATTCGAAG
>JAOUFX010000706.1 GCA_029857975.1 Deltaproteobacteria bacterium
TTTGTGCAAGTTGCCTATTTTTGTAGCAATAAAAAAATAATAATATCAATAACTTATTAACGATATAAGGTAAAAAGCGCTTGGGGATTGATTTTCTATGCGTTGAGGGTTCTAAAATCATGACTTGTCGACAATTATCAGAGGGATAGGTCCGAAAATGTCGAAATAGAGGGGTTCTCCGCGTTCTCTTTGCCGAGGATCTTGATTGGTCTTTCTTCTCCGAACAGGGCGTTTGCAACCCTATAAAATAAAAATGAATTTAATTGTATAGAAAATTCCTTTTTGGACACGGATTCACCCTGTTAGATGTTTACGATCTAACAGGGTAAACACCGAAAGTCGCTTAGCGCTATGCGCATAGCGTCTTTTTTGTTTCTGCGGTTATCTGCGTAAATCTGCGTCCTATTAAATTTAATGAAATTATTTAAAAAATTCCAAGACATAAGAAAGGCGATTCACCACAGAGGGCAAAGAGGAAATTGAGGAAATTTAAGATAAATCATAAAAGGATTTCTATTGGAACGGAAAGCGGAAACATTTCGCCTTCCGCGGGAGGCCGGTTTTTTTTATTCTTTCCAAGACCTGAATTTATGAATAACAGGAAAGATGACAAGAGATTTAGTATTTTTTTTAAAATTGTGATATAGAGAAAAAGATTTAAAACTGTTCGCGCGGCGGGAGGTTTTTGGTGCAATTGGAAATGAAAAGTTTAAAACTTGATGGCTTCGTAAAAAGTCCATCTGCAGCGTTGCGCTGCATCCTTCGTCGTTGCGGCGTACCATTAAGTACGCCTCACTCCTCAGGATTTGCGCGCCTTGCATCTGGAGCTTTTTACTTTGCCATCCAAATTCTGACTTTTTACGAGATCGTCAAACTTAAGCTCCTACTAAAAGCTTGGGAACCCATAATAAAGAACCGGCTCTTTTTTTCTTGCACAGTTTTTTGCCTTTTATTCAATTCCTGTGCAAGCCTGCAAATCATGCCGGAAGAAAAGATTGTAAAAGATAAATTTTTCAGCACTTATTCCATGGATTTTGAGTCATTCCACCCCAAGTTGAACTCGTCCCTCCAAGAGTATGCCCAAAAGCAAAAAGGGAACTCTTTTCGAGTCGTGCGCCTCGGAAGCGACAAGGTCATTATCCGCGGTTTTTTTAAAAGTGACCATCATCAGGAGCGTTTTGCTACTGAGATCACGGTAAAACCGGCCGGCCAGAAAAAAACTCGGTTGGAGATCAAGCTTTCTACCATCCATCCTAATGTTCCTCCAGGTTCTTTCGAAAAAGCCTCCCAAGAACTTTTTCAGATCATTGAAAGAGGGACGGAAGTCTCCCCCCAAGAATAAAGTATCAGCAGGTCTGCCTCTATTTCGCCCAGTCTGGTGAAAAGCCACCAGGTCATTCTAACGTTCGGTTTTTTCTAAAAGAGTTTTGCTGGTCGTTTATCTTCATTCCTTTCCCCTGTCTAAAAATCGCACAATCCTTTGTTTTTGATCAGTCCTCTTATAAATCAATAAGTCCATGGTTTTTAAATTTATTTAACAAACCGAAGGAATTTATACCTGACTGGCATGGGAGTTGATAATAATTTAAGATATTGATTTTTTAAATTCGCGGGGGGGAAGATATGAAACGGACGTTCATTACATTCGTCGTCGCTGGTTTGATTGGTTTGAGTTTGGCTTATTCGGCAGGCATTGTTCTGGCCGAGGATCAGGCGAAAATAGGCGCTCCGACTAAAATAGATACCGGAGATACATCCTGGATGCTGATATCTGCGGCCTTAGTCCTGCTGATGACCCCAGGGCTGGCCCTTTTTTACGGAGGGATGGTTCGGGCTAAAAACGTGCTGGGTACGATCATGCACAGCTTCATTATCATTGCCATCATTACGGTGCAATGGATTCTTTTCGGCTACAGCCTGGCTTTTGGGCCCGACGTAGGCGGGATCATCGGAAATCTGTCCTGGTTTGGATTGAACGGGGTTGGCCTCGACCCCTACCCAGATTATGCGGCCACGGTTCCCCACCAGGTTTTCATGATCTACCAGGGCATGTTTGCCATCATCACTCCGGCATTGATCACCGGCGCAATTGCGGAACGTATGAAGTTTAAAACCTTCATCGTCTTTACCGTTCTGTGGGCCACGCTGGTTTATGATCCGATGGCCCATTGGGTCTGGGGAGTGGGCGGGTGGATCCGCAAAATGGGGGCTTTGGATTTTGCGGGAGGAACAGTAGTCCATATTAGCTCGGGAATTTCAGCTCTGGCAGCTGCGTTGCTGGTGGGAAGACGCAAGGGTTTTGGCTTGGAGCCTATGGCTCCTCATAATCTGCCCATGACCATCACCGGTGCGGCCATCCTCTGGTTCGGCTGGTTCGGGTTTAACGCCGGAAGCGCCATTGCCGCTGGAAAATTGAGTGCCAATGCCTTTGTAGCTACCCATATTGCCACAGCCGGGGCGGCCCTTTCCTGGGCAGTGGCCGAATGGATTTATAAAGGGAAGTCGACTACCCTTGGGGTGGCGAGTGGAGCGGTGGCAGGACTCGTAGCCGTCACGCCGGCTTCGGGATTCGTCGGTCCTATGCCCGCTTTGTTAATCGGATTGGTTGCAGGAATTCTCTGTTACCTGGGGGTGTTCAGCAAGAATAGGTTCGGATATGACGACAGCCTGGACGTGGTCGGTGTCCATGGTGTGGGCGGTACTTGGGGAGCT
>JAOUFX010000707.1 GCA_029857975.1 Deltaproteobacteria bacterium
TGTTTCGCAAAGGGGCAAGTTAAATTTCCCCAGAACAACGCCGGGAGGTTTTTATGGAATTCAGGGAGTCCCATGTGTATGCGGACGTTCTGATTATTGGCGGGGGAAGCGCGGGGGCGATGGCTGCGATCCGGGCCAAAGAAGTTGACCCCGCCCAGAAAGTCGTAATCTTCGAAAAGGGGCATATTCTGTATAGCGGCTGCATTGCCCGGGGGATGGATGCCCTGAACATTGTAGCCGTTCCGGGAAAGACCACACCCGAGCTTTACGTCGAGTCCAATGGGATCGCCTGTGAAGGCGTCATGGACGAACCGGTCAATTATCGCATGGCCGAACGCAGCTACCCGCTGATGAAAAAATTGGAAAGCTGGGGGGTCTTTTTCCCCAGGGATCCGGAGGGAAATTATGAGCTCCTGCAAGTCCACCCGAAAGGTAAATTCTGCTTGTCCATGAAGGAACCGGAGTTGAAGACCATCCTGGCCAAGCGCTTACTCGGATTGGGCTGCCAGGTTATTAACCGGCTTATGGGGTTACAATTGATGGTCGAGGAAGGGGGGGTCGTCGGGGCCACGGGCATCAACATCCACACGGGCGAATTGGTCGTTTGCCATGCGGGAGCGGTAATCCTATCTTCGGGAGGAACCGCGCGTTTCGGGTTACCCAACAATGGTTATCTTTATGGGGTCTATGATTTCCCGGGCAACACTGGGGATGGCTACGCCATGGCGTTTCGGGCCGGTGCGGAACTCACGGGTTTTGAATACACGCTGAATTATTATATCATCAAGGATATCAATGCGCCGCTGCTTTACATTACCTTAACCCGCGGAGCCCACCTCCTCACCGCCATGGATGTCCACCTGGAAGACAGCCATCCTTCCATAAAATCGATGCTCCTGGAACACCGGAAAGATGCGGGCCCCCTGCGGATCCGCATGAAGCACCTACCCGAAGCCAAGATCCGGGAGATCGAGGACATCCTCTTTACGACCGAGCGGCCGGTTCAGCAACGCTTCTTCGAAGGGCGGGGCGTCAATTTCCGGACCGGCGATATCGAACTCTGGCCTACGGAATTTTATCTCTGCGGCGGGCATGGCATGACAGGAATTTACGTAAACCAGGACGCTACCTCAACGCTACCCGGACTGTATGCGGCCGGGGACGTTTCGCTGGTCGCCCGAGGCCATCTGAGCGGAGCGTTTGTTTACGGCGAGATTGCTGCTGAAGAGGCCACGGCTTATGCCCGGAAAAACCCATGGGCCAAAAAGGCAATCGTAACGGGCCTGCAGGAACTAAAACGGGACCTCCGGCAACGAATGGAGCAAAAAGATAAGGAGGTATCCGTCGAGGAATTCGAATACAAGGTCCGCCGTTTGATCAGCGACTATGTGACCCCGCCGAAGAATGCCTATAAATTGAACATGGCCCTGTGGTGGATGGACCGCTTCCGGAAGGAAATTCGTGAAAAGGTGCGTATCCGCGACATTCACGATCTCTTTAAGGTCCTGGAGGTGGAAAATATTATTCTCTGCGCCAAACTATCGGCTACCGCTTCCTTGGAACGCAAGGAGAGCCGCTGGGGTTTTTGGCATTACCGGGCCGACTTTCCTAAAAAGGACGATGAAAACTGGCAGAAACACATCATGCTGAAGAAGGGCGAAGTCCCGGAAGAAATCCGTATCTACCATCGCCCCGTGATCAAGATGCCATAGGGAAAAAAATGGATATCAATATACTTACCAGCTTGCATGATAATATCCGTATTGATCGGGATAAATGCACGGCCTGTGGGCGGTGTGTGGAAGTTTGCGTATTAGACAACCTGCGCCTGCAACTTTCCCCCTGCCGCCAGGCTTGTCCGGTCGGAATGAACTGCCAGGGATACATCCATCACCTGGCGAAGAAGGAAATGGATAAAGGTCTGGAGAAGGTTCGAGAAACGGTTCCTTTTGCAGGAATCCTGGGCAGGATCTGCTCGAGGCCCTGTGAAGCCGTTTGCCACCGGATCAAAGTAGATCAACAGCCGGTGGCCATCCGCGATTTAAAGCGGTATCTCTCGGACCAGGAGGGGAAGCCCTGGACGCCGCCCGTCTTTTCGGAACGGCCCCCCAAAACAGCCATCATAGGATCGGGCCCTGCCGGCCTGACCGCGGCTTTCTACCTCCGATCGTGGGGTTTCCAGGTAACCCTATACGATAAAGAATCTGCTCCCGGAGGTTTGATGCGCTGGGCCATACCGGAATTCCGGCTTCCCCAGGAGGTTTTGGATAGAGAGCTCACTTTCCTTGAGGAGATGAGGGTGGAGTTTGTGGGGAACCGAACTTTGGGTCAAGACCTTGAAATGGAAAGATTAGCGCAGGAATATGACGCCGTTCTTCTGGCCCTTGGAGCCTATGGTCAAACCCGTCTGGAAATTCCCGGAGAGGACGCGGAGGGAATTCTTCCGGTTTTGCAATTCATGAAGAATGTGCGACAGAAGAAAACTCCCCCCTTGGGTGCCAGAGTTGTGGTTATTGGAGGGGGCAACGCTGCGGTAGATGCCGCCCAGACGGCTTTGCGCCTGGGAGCGAAAAAAGTACATTTGGTGAGCCTGGAGAAAAGGGAGGAGATGCCAGCTTTTTCCTGGAGTGTCGCCGAAGCGGAAGAAGAAGGGGTCAATATTCAGAATGGGTGGGGCCCGCAGAGGTTTCGGCTGGGGGGAGAAAAAT
>JAOUFX010000708.1 GCA_029857975.1 Deltaproteobacteria bacterium
ATTCTTCCAGAAAGCCAAGGATGGGAAGACGGATAAAGAAATAAATAAGAAACTTTACGAAATGTTTACCGGCAAGAAGTAGGGGAGAAATATTTATAAGGATTCCTTCCCTTTATTCACATGACCTTATGAATTACTTCTTATCCAACCGGATCTTGGTCCGGGTGAATTCGGGATAGATCCGTTCCAGCTTTGGCCGGACTATGGTTCTCAGGACAGAAAGTTCCTGCTCGGTGGGAGGAGGGGTCATTTGAACCCTGGGCGATACGCGGAGAGTAAAACCCGTGTTCGCTTGCACGTCCTCCATGGTAGAACCAGGATGCACACTATCCAGCACCCATTCTCCCGCCTCTCCATCCCAGGATAGTACCGCTTTGGGAGTGATGACCTTGGTGGGGCCTCCTTCGCGATAAACGCTCTCCGGGGTCGATCCAGGCGCGGTAACGAAATCTACCTTTTCAACAAAGGTTCGGCGGGAATGCTCGGTGCGGAAAAGAATAACCCGATGCGCCATATAATAAAGCATGGCCGACCCGTAGGCACCCGGTAGCCTCATCTGCGGGGAGTTATAGTCGCCGAGGACATGGAGGTTTATGTTTCCATGCCGGTCCATCTGGATGCCGCTAAGGAAAAACAAATCCAATTCACCCCTCTGGGCGAGAAAATGCAGTTCACTGCTGCCAGCGGGGAAAGGATAATATTCTTTACTTCCCAGGATCATAAGGGTCGCCCGGGGAGCCTGAAATTGTTCAGCGAGAATGCAACCAGCTGCCGGAATGGGGGAAGCTGCCCCCACCCCAACGGTCTCCAGGTCCCGAACTTCCCGGGATATGACCACGGCCATCAGTTCTTCTGGGCTGTACTCGGAAGTAATCTCGGTCATTGCCTATTTCCCTCGCAAGTAAAAGCGGCCACGCCCGCTTTTTGCAGGTACTCCTGCTGACTGCTCACGGAGTACACGTATTTATCCAGGTAAGCTCTGAAAGTCTCTTCTCCTTTCGCCGCATTCAGGTACTCCTTTATATGAACGGCGTCAGCCGGGTACAAAGGGCCGCAGCGACATGGATGGGCTCCGCAGTGAGCATGGACCACGCCATCGACATGAATGGCCGGGAGGAAGGTGTTATTCACCGCGTCCTGGAGCGTCAGTTCCTGGGCCGTGATCTCTTCGGTCGTCACGACCACCCGCCGGGCGGCGCGGGCCATCATCAAGTCGTCCCGCAGCCCCGCAGTTATAGCATTTCCCCAGCGATCGGCTTGGAGGGCATGGAATACGGCTACATCGGGCCGAATGGGCGGGACGATAACCACCTCTTCGCCTGGATGAAAGGGATTGCCTTCAACTTTCAAGTCCGGACGTTGTCTGAGGAGATCACTTCCCAAAAGACCCCGTACGCCGATAAAGGGGAGACCCATGGATCCAGCCTGGACCATCGAGTACATCACCCCTCAGGTACTGTCTTTCATTTTAATGGATTTGAGGCGCAAAGCCCTCTGGAAGTTAGGAGCCGGGCCATAATCTCCCAGGGAGCAGTGACAAGTCTCATACTCAGCCACTGCCCCGGCACCGATTAAAAAGTCAACATTGAGCCCCCCTCCCGTTAGGGAGGCTACCCGCAGGTTTTTCCTACCCTTGCGAACCAGTTCACGGAGGAAAGCCATGGGGCAATTTTCCAGAGCCGGCGTGGTAAAGCCCAAGAGCGATCCGTCTTTGACCAACCCCGCCGCCTCTTCTAAAGGAAGAATTTTTTCTTTCATGGCCAGCCTCTTTTCATTCCCAAGTGCTGAAGAAAATTTTATTAATCCCTATCCCTTATTTTTTTTAATGTCAAGCCTAAAAAGCGCAGGCGTAAGGTTCGGACCGGGGAGTTTCGCGTTGAGGTTTGAAAAAATTTTACCGGGCAACAGAGATTCTGTTATAATCGGAGCACCCCCATTTTTTAAATAAAGAAAGGAGCATGCGATGAGCGAATATTTCTACTCCCTCGATGCCCGGAAACATTACCAAGATCTGATGGATGCCCAAAAGGATATGTTCCAGGCTTTCCTCAACTTCAACAAAGAGATCTTTGAGAAAGAAAGCACTCTTCCCAAAAAGTTAAAGGAACTTATCGCCATTGCCGTGGCCCATACGACGCAATGCCCGTATTGTATCGAATCCCACGTAAAAGCCGCTAAAAAAGCGGGCGCGACCCCCCCGGAGATCGCCGAAGCCATTTTTGTGGCCGCCGCCCTCAGGGCCGGAGGGGCTTTTGCCCACTCGACCATTGCCATGGGTGCGCTCAAAGAGATCCCTTGACAAACCGCTTTCGATCCGTTACAAAATTTAACCGAGTAGGAATCTTCTCCGTTTTCAGTTAAGATAAAGCCCAATCGTAATGGATGATCAACCTAACCCGTTTATTCTCCCCCGTCAGGAGCATCCCCTTTCCCGCAGTTTCATCGACCCGGACGCCCTGAAAATTCTTTACCGGCTCCACCACCACGGGTTTCGAGCCTATCTCGTTGGAGGATGCGTACGCGATTTGCTGCTGGGCAAAACCCCCAAGGACTTTGATGTGGCCACAGACGCCCATCCGCAACAAATTCGTGAGCTCTTCCGCAATTCCCGGTTGATCGGACGCCGATTCCGCCTGGCTCATGTTTTTTTCAAAAACAACAAATTCATCGAAGTCTCCACCTTCCGCCGGCGTTCCGAATTT
>JAOUFX010000709.1 GCA_029857975.1 Deltaproteobacteria bacterium
GACTCTGCTACCCGGATGGAGTCGTCTCCCCCCAACTCATCGATTATTACGCCGAGCGGGCGAAGGGAGGCGCGGGCCTGATCATTGTGGAGTACTGTTACATCGATGAGAAGGAAAGCAAGGCCAATCAGGGGCAACTGGGGGTCTATAGCGACCAGCTAATCCCTGGACTGGGAGACCTGGCGGAAGCCATCCAGGAGCAGGGGGCCGGGGCCATCCTGCAAATCTGCCATGGCGGGCGCAGCACTTCGGCCAAACACATGGGCCGCCAGCCGATCGCTCCTTCCGCCATACCCAGCTACACCGGGGAAATGGCCAGAGAGATGACCCTCGATGAAATCGAGAGCATTATCGAATCTTTTGCCGAAGCGGCTCACCGGGCGAAAACGGCTGGTTTTGACGGCGTGGAGCTGCACGGGACGCATGGATACCTGATGGCCCAGTTCCTTTCCCCTTATACCAATCGCCGGGCGGATATTTACGGCAGGGATCGAGGGTTGTTCGCCCTGCAGACCCTGGACCGGGTGCGTTCCAAGGTCGGGAGCGATTACCTGGTGGGCTACCGGATCAGCGGCGAAGAGTTCATCGATGGCGGCCTTACCCTGGATGAAAGCAAGGCCTGCGCTAAAAGGCTGGAGGAGAGAGGAATCGATTACCTCCACGTTTCGGCTGGAATCGGCGAAACCGGCCAGCATTTTATCTTACCCATGTACTTTCCCAAAGGTAATCTCCTCCCTCTAGCCGAAGGAATTAAGAGGGTAGTAAGCGTTCCGATCATTGCCGTGGGGGCCTTACACGATCCCCTCCTGGCCGAGCAAGCCCTGCAAAAAAAACAGGCGGATCTGATCGCCATGGGCCGGGCTTTGATTGCCGATCCTGAACTTCCTAACAAGATTCACAGCGGCAGGTTAGAGGATATCCGCACCTGCTTGCGGTGTAACGAAGGATGCAGCAGTCGCGTGCGCCAGAGCAAGACCCAGCGCTGTGCCGTCAATGCCGAAGTAGGGAGAGAACGGCAGCTACGCCTTCATCCTGTCTCCAAGCCAAAACGGGTTTGTGTAATCGGTGGGGGTCCGGCCGGGATGGAAGCGGCCCGGGTGCTGGCCTTGAGAAAACACCGGGTTACTTTGATCGAAAAAGAGAAAGAACTGGGGGGTCTCCTTCGTTACGCCACCGTCCCAGATTTTAAGGCTGAGTTGCGTAGCTTCCTGGAATATTTAAAGACTCAGGTGAATAAATTGGGTGTAGAAATCCTGTGCCCTCGCCTGGCCACCCCGGAAATCGTCCAGGAGCTAAAACCGGATTCGGTAGTGCTGGCTGCGGGGTCCACCATGCCTCTCCCGGAATTTCCCGGAAGCCACAAACCTTTTGTGGCCACCGCCATCGATCTGCTCTCCGGAAAATACCAGGCCGGAGAAAGGGTGCTGGTTGCCGGGGGAGCGGCCATGGGGTGCGAAGTGGCGGCCTATTTGGCCTCTTTAGGAAAGAAAGTAACCATGGTGGAGATGATTGACGAGCTGGCGCTGGATCTGGAGATGCGCTCCCGGCTGGCCCTCCTGCAATTGCTGCAAGAAAGGGGCGTAGAAATATTAACGGGCTGGAAGCTGGCGAAAATCGAAGATGCCTTTGTGCTTCTGCACGGACGCGACTGGAGAGAGCGGCGGGTTGAGGTGGATTCCGTGATTCTGGCCCTGGGACTCACACCCAATCAGGAATTGCTCAAGCCGCTGAAAAAAACTTTCGGGAATGTTTACGTTATCGGAGACTGCCTGGAGCCAAGGAAAATTTATCAGGCGGTTCACGAAGGGGCTTTTACCGGGCGAGCGATTTGATTCTCTCAAAAAAAATTCTATTGGGACGCAGATGAACGCAGATTGGCAGGATTAAATATTCATAAAGCGTAAGAGCACAAGGGGTAGAAGCGTCAATGCGTATACGCGTATATGCATTGACGTCTTTGCGCATTTACGCTTCTACTTGTTTTTATCTGCGTTGATCTGCGAAAATCTGCGTCCAAAATTTTTAAAGGAGATTGAAAATGAACAAAATCAGCAATGTGACCATCGTCGGTGCAGGCACCATGGGCCATTCCCTGGCCCAAGTCTTTGCTCAAGCCGGATACAATGTTCGGCTGAACGACATCAAGGAAGAAATCCTTACCAGGGCCAAAAGCCTTATCTCTTCCAACCTGCAAACCTTTGTAGAGATGGGGCTTTTGGACAAGAGTCTACCGGCCGCCATTCTCAACCGCATTCAAACCACCACCAAGATTGAAGACGCCGGGAAGAATGCCGACCTGGTCATCGAGGCAATCTTTGAAGATGCGCCCGCCAAAAAAGAGATGTTCAAGACCCTCGACCAAGTCTGCCCGCCGCATGCCATCCTGGCCAGCAATACTTCTTATATGGATATTTTTAAATTCGTGGAGACCCAGCGGCCGGACAAAGTGCTCATCACCCACTGGTTTGCCCCGCCCCATATCGTGCCTTTGGTGGAGATCGTCCGGGGACCCGCGACCTCCCAAGAAACCGTGGAAGTGGTGAAGGCCCTGATAATCGCCGTGGGCAAGAAACCCATCGTTATTTCCAAATTTCTCCCCGGGTTCATTGCCAATCGCCTGCAGAGCGCCCTGGGCAATGAAGTCCTTTTTCTGCTGGACAACGGCTATGCCTCGGCCGAGGATATCGATACGGCCA
>JAOUFX010000711.1 GCA_029857975.1 Deltaproteobacteria bacterium
GGTGAGAAGACACGATCAATGTTAAGCCGAGCGAAAGGACCAGGAAGGGGATTGTTCTCTGTCCGGAAAGACGCCGGATTTTTCCTGAAAGTAGCACTCTTGAAAATCTAAAAATAGGAGGTTATCTCGCCACACGCCAGGAGGCAAAAAGAACTCTTGAATATGTGTTTAGCCTCTTCCCAGCCTTAAAAGATTTAAAAAATAGAGAGGGGGGGTTCTTGAGTGGTGGGGAACAGCAAATGCTTGCCATTGGCAGAGCATTAATGGCTCAACCGAAGCTATTGCTACTCGATGAACCCTTAATGGGACTCAGTCCAGCGATCCAATCAAGGCTGGTTCAAGCGGTTAAAGAAATTAATGAGAGAACCGGGATTACGATATTGATCACGGAGCAATATGCACAACCTATCTTTCCGATCATCCATTACGGCTACGTGATGGAAAAAGGGACAATCGTTATGGCTGGAACGGCGAAAGAACTCACGGATAATCCACATGTCAAGGCGGCTTACCTTGGGGCTTAATTTCAGACAAATGATTTCTAAAATTTTAAATAAATTGAATGGGTCAACCCCGTTAGAAAAGATGAGGCTTTATTACGCCCTTTCTATATGGAATGGGAATTTTTTCTGGCCCGTTGAAAATGACTTTCTAACAGGGTAAATCATTGGGTGTTTTATGACAGTCACCCCAAGAGAGGATAGAAGCCTGTTTGGGGCTATTGAAAGTATTTGTGAGAAATACCCTCACAAGCCGGCAATCATTTACCTGGGGGAAAAATTCTCCTATTCTAAACTAAGAGATTTGATCCGAAGGTTTGCCGCTGCTTTATCCGACTTAGGGGTGGGGGTGAATGATAAGGTCATGATTTATATTGCCAATTCTCCTCAGTTATTGATTGCTTATTTTGGAATTCAGGAGATCGGTGCAATCCCGGTACCTGTTTCCCCCGTTTACACCCCTTTTGAGCTCGAATACTTGATTAATGATTCAGGGGCGGTGACAATCATTTGCCAAGATACTAATTTCCGTTATGTCAAAGAGGTATTCGAAAAAACCAATTTAAGGAGGATCATTGTTACCAACCTCGTCGATTTACTTCCATGGTGGAAACAAACGATCGGGAGAGTATTTGATAAGGTCCCGACAGGGGTCGTCAGGAAGACCAGGGAGGTAAATTTTTTCAGCAAGTTAATAAGAAGATATCCCAGCCAACCACCCAAAGTGACCATAAAGCCTGAGGAACACCTTGCCTCCATTCTTTATACCGGTGGAACAACAGGATTTCCTAAGGGGGTACCAAGTTCTCACGCTAAAATGATTTCCTCCCTAAGGGACTTCAGAGATCTGACAAAGGACCATATTCCAGAAGGGGGGAAGGATGTCCTCCTCATGGTCATTCCTCTTTTTCCTATGATGGGACAAGAAGTAATTCTGGGTTGGGGATTGGGGAAAGGGATCAGCATTGTGTTAATGCCTGTTCCTCAAGTGGATGCCATATTAGAAGCTATACAATCGTATAAAGTGACCACCTTGGTGGGCGTCCCTACGCTCTACCGTATGATCCTGGGAAATGATAGGATGAATTCGTATGACCTAAGTTCACTGAAATACTGCTGGTGTGGCGGGGATGTCCTTCCCTCTGATGTGTTTAAACGATGGCACGAAACATTCCATATTCCATTATATCAGATTTATGGTACCACAGAAACAGGCTGTGTCACTCTTAGTCCTTTAGACAGATTCCCTGTGATGGGGAGTATTGGGCATCCTCTCCCCTCTAAGCAAATTAAGGTCGTTGACCCGGACACATTGGAAGAAATAGCAGCCAATAAAGTAGGGGAACTATCGGTCACTTCTGAATATGGAACAAGGAGTTATTGGAACAAGCCTGAAGAAACCTCCGAGTGTTTTGTGAAAAAGAATGGCAGGATATGGAACTTAACTAAAGATTATGTTCAAATCGATGAGAATGGACTGCTCTTCTACGTCGATAGAAGTGCGGACATTATAAAGTATAAAGGGTACAGAGTATCTTGTTCAGAGATTGAAACAGTTTTGCAGGACCTTAAAGTCGTCAAAGAGGCTTGTGTCATTGGTGTGCCTGATCCAGAGGTAGGTGAGCTGATTAAAGCCATCGTGGTTCTTAAAGGAGACACCAGGGGGGTCGGCGCCTCTGAACTCATTAAGTGGTGTCGTGAAAAGCTTGCACCTTATAAAATTCCTGACCACATAGAATTTAGGGACACGCTGCCTAAATCCAAAGTCGGTAAACTATTAAGGAGGGAAATAAGGGAGGAAGAGCGAAGGCGGTGGTTAAAGAAAAAATAACTCTTCTATTCATACGGGCGGTCTGCTAAAACGATTTACTCATAACTTCTTGACATTTCCCCTATTTTTTCCCTTGAAAAGATAAACCCTAAAACCTTAGAATTTTTTTCAATATTTTAATAAAATTTCATTTTAGTTCATGATAGGATGGTCTCGTAGAAACTCCCCAAAAAGGTCATTACGAGTAGAGGGAAGCCATCTCTTATCCTGTAAGTGTTTGATTTGATCATGATCCCATGTCATGGAGCCCCACGGGCAAAGCCCGTGCTTGCACGCCGAAGTATGTTACAGCACGCAGGCGTGGTCTTCTGCGTAGGCGGATAAAAAGTGTCAAGTTTTTTACGCTATGCGCTACCTGTC
>JAOUFX010000710.1 GCA_029857975.1 Deltaproteobacteria bacterium
ACCTGGCAGACGATGCCTATTCCGGTGATTCCGGCCACCCATTCCGGTCCATTCCGGCCGGGCATTCCGATTCATTCCGGCCACCCATTCCGGAGCATTCCGGCCACCCCGTCGGAGCGGAGCGACGCTGGAGTTGAGATATTTTTTACCGAAAAATCAGGTCGAGTCAAGCTTTAATTTTTTTCTCATGGAACCTCCTTTCAAGTTGATGCGGTGGGCATTGTGAATCAAGCGATCGAGGATGGCATCGGCAAGGGTCGGATCGCCGATATGGGCATGCCAGTTTTCGATGGGAAGCTGGCTGGTAATAAGAGTGGAGCTTGCGCCGTTGCGATCTTCGATGACTTCCAGGAGATCTCTTCTTTCTAAATCGGATAAGGGTGCCAGGCCAAAATCATCCAGGACGAGGAGTTGCGTTTTGAGTAGTTTCTTCATGGTTTTGGGATAGCTCCCATCGGCTTTGGAAAGGGCAAGGTGATAGAACAGTTTGGGGCTGCGAATATAGAAAGTGCGGTATCCTTCGCGGCAAGCCTTTTGTGCCAGGGCGCAGGCGAGAAAGGTTTTACCGACTCCCGTGGGTCCGGCGACGATCACGTTTTGATGTTTCTTAATCCAGTTGCAGGAGAGCAGATTCATCATCACGGCTTTATCGATTCCGCGGGGAGATTTGTAGTCAATGTCTTCGGCACAGGCATTCATTTTAAGTTTGGCTTCTTTGAGTAATCGTTGGAGGCGGCAATCTTCTTTGAAGGTCCACTGGCGGTCCACGAGAAGGCCGAACCGTTCTTCGAAGGAGAGGTCGTCGAGGTTCGGTTGTTGGAGCTGTTCTTTAAAACCCTCGGCCATGCCGAAGAGTTTCAATCCGTAGAGTTTGTCGAAGGTCTGTTCATTGATCATGGATTCTTGTCCTTTCATTGGTAATATTCTTTTCCCCGGATGTTGGGATGCGGTAAGGGTAAGAGCAGGGTTGACTCTTCCCTTGTTGGAAGAAGGGTGTGTTTCTGGTCCAGTCGGTTTTTCAGGATGGATTGAACACTTTTGTAGGAGAAGCCTTGGATGGAGATGGCATAGGCGCAGGCGGCTTCGAGACGTTCTTGCGAGTATAGTTTTTTCAGGCGAATGATGCCTAAGCAGGAGCGGAATCCTTGTTGGGGATGAGGTTTCCTTTCCAGGATCTGGGTGATGAGTTCTTCGGTGTGTGGGCCGATTTGGGCCGCCCAGCGGATAATCCGGGAAGGAGTCCATTCCAGGTATTGCTGATGGGCTTTGGGCATGTGTTCTTTGAGAGTGGTGAAGGCGCCTTTCCGGTAACTGCGGGCGTGGCTGGCAACGCGTCGGTTTTTGAATAGTACTTCGATAGTGGTAAGCGTGATCCGGACCTCCACTTGTTCTCTGGTCAATTGGTAAGGGACGCTGTAGTAGTGGTGATCGACCTCGATATGGTAATCGATGTTCACTGTGGCCTTTTTCCATTCGGCATATTCATAGGGTTTTTCAGGGAGAGGTTTTAAAGCCGGGCGGTCGAGGTTTTCAAAGAGTTCTTTTCGGGTGGTCTCCAGTTTTTGGAACTTGCGGAGATTAAAGCCTTGGAGCTTTTCCCGAATCGCTTCATTCAGTTCTTCCAGGCTGAAGAAGATTCGATTCCGGAGGGCGGCCAGGATCCAGCGTTCCGCAATCAAGACCGCCGATTCTACTTTGGCTTTGTCTTTGGCTTTCCGCACCCGGGCCGGGATGACGACGGTGTTGTAATATTCGGCCAGGTCTAAATAGGTGGGGTTAATATCCGGTTCATAGCGACAGGGGTGAGTCACTCCCGTTTTCAAGTTGTCGGGGATCAGGATCTCGGCGACGCCTTGAAAAAACTCGAAGGCGTGGACGTGGGATTGGATCCAGGAGGGAAGATCCTGGGACAGGGTGGCTTCGACAAAGGTGTAGTTGCTGGCGCCTAAAGTGGCCACAAAGAGATAGGCTTCTCGGATCACGCCGGTTAAGGGGTCCTGGATGGGAATGGTTTGGCCGGCATAATCGACGAAGAGTTTTTCTCCGGCGCGGTATTCCTGGCGGAGACAGACGTCGAGTTTTTGGGTCCATTGGCGATAGATCTCGCAGAACTGGCTGTATTGATATCCATCGGGGTTGGTTTCTTTATATTCGTGCCAGAGGAGCTGGAGGGTCACGCCTTTCTTTTTGCGTTCCTGGTGAAGATACTCCATAGGGGGCATCTGGCGCTTTTCTGGGGAAATTAAGGGAGCGGGAGGAAAGAGCCGGTTTTCTAAAGCAGCATCATCCATCTCCCCGGAAAGAGGCCAGATTACCTTTGCTTGTTCAGCCCGGTGGAGATATTCCTTGACGGTGCTGCGGGCAATATCACAGCTCTGGGCGATCTGTCTAGCGGATTGTTGATGTTCAAAGTGGAGTCGTAGAACTTCTTTGATTTTGCGCATGGATAATCTCTCCTTTGCCATTTTCACCTCCTAAATATTTTCAGGAGGGTACTGTAATGGCATTGGGGTTAATTATCCAGCGCCGCTCTTATTTCCCCCCAGGGGGGTGGCCGGAATGCTCCGGAATGGGTGGCCGGAATGAATCGGAATGCCCGGCCGGAATGGACCGGAATGGGTGGCCGGAATCAATCGGAATCAGTGGCCGGAATGCGTCGGAATACGCATATGGGGGGCAATCATAGCTTTT
>JAOUFX010000712.1 GCA_029857975.1 Deltaproteobacteria bacterium
CATAAGGCCTACAACCGAAAGCGCCGGCATCTTGGACGCCTCCTCAGCCATACGAAAAACCTCTTTTTCGGACGCCCCAAATTTGGTCGCTTCTCCACTCAGGCTGATTTGGAGTAAAATGGGTATGACTTTGCCTTGCTGTTCCGCTGCCCGGTTTAGTTCATTCGCCAGGTTAAAGCTGTCTACAGAGTGGATCACATCGAAGAGGCGAACAGCTATTTTGGCTTTGTTGGTTTGCAGGTGGCCAATAAAATGCCAACTTACATTGTGCCCAGCATTTTCGATTTTTTTCTTGGCTTCCTGTACGTAATTTTCCCCAAAAATTTTCACGCCGGCCTGGATGGCCTGGAGTACGCGTTCCATTGCCACGGTCTTGCTGACCGCCACCAGGCGGATTTCTTCAGGATTCCTCCCAGCGCGCCTGGCGGCTGCTTCCATTCGCTCCTTAATCCGCAGCAAATTTTCCGCAATATCCGACATTTTTCATCCTTTTGGCCACAGAGATCACAACGCGGCATAGCCGCAACCAAAAGATTTATCTCGCAGAGCCCGCAGAGGGCACAGAGATTTATTAAATCCATTCCAATAAATTTCTAAATTCTTTCTCTGCGTTCCCTGCGATCTCTGTGAGATTCATTTTTTTTAACAAATTTTTCAGATATTGAACGTTAGTAGTACAGAGAATTTATAAGAAAGTCGAAAATCAAAGATCGGAAAAAGTAGCCCCAAATATTTTTACTTCATCATCCATTTGGTTTTTTACGTTTTTCGTTCTTAGCTATTAAGCATTGTTCCTCTGTGATCTCTGTGGCCAAAAAATCCACAATTCCTAATTCCCGCAGATCCTCAACGACTTCGCAGAGTGGCAGCCCAACTACATTGGTATAAGAGCCTCTGACTTCTTGCACCATAAAAGCCGCCCTTCCCTGAACCGCATAGCCTCCGGCCTTGTCGAAGGGTTCACCGGTGTCCACATACCATTGAATCTCTTCTGCTGAGAGGATCTTGAATTTTACCCAGGTGGTAACTCTTCCTTCTTTTCTTTGCGGGGACGATGCGTTCAAGATACAATAACCGGTGAGCACGCGATGTTCGCGCTGGCTGAGCAAGCGGAGCATCTCTTCTGCTTCCAGACGATCTTTGGGCTTGCCCAAAATCTTTCCTTCGATTTCCACCACCGTGTCCGCGGCTAAAACCCAGCGAGCTGGATTTTGCGCGGCAACATCTTCAGCCTTGGCTCGGGCCAGCCTCAAGACATGCTCTTCCGGCGATTCCCCGGCAAAAAAATTTTCATCGGCTCGGCTGGAAATCATCTCGAACCGGATACCTAACAAGGCCAAGAGTTCTTGTCTTCGGGGGGAGGCCGATGCTAAAATAATCAAGTTGTTACATTCTCTCTTCATCTTCGCGACACATTAAAATTGATAGTCTTATTTTAGCCACAGAGGGCACAGAGATCAGAGAGCTATAACCAAAATCTTTATAACAAAAGACAAAATGAAAAATCTTAATAAAAATTTCCAGAATTTGAAGGTTAGTAGTACAAAGGTTTAGAGAAAAGCTTTTATTCATAAATATGTTCGCTCTGTGTTCTCCGTGTGCTCTGTGGCAAATTTTGCTTTTTTACGAATTCCTTGAAATTGGCCCAATGTTTAGCAGACGATTCATTATCCCAACATCATCTTTTTTCATCTAAGGAGTGTTCTATGCCTTACCAGGAGCTAACCGTTCGCACCCATAACCGGATCGAAGGGGTGGACATCACAGCCCAGATTCAGAAACTCATTCGGGAGAAAAAAGTGGAAAGTGGACTTTTGGTCCTCTTTGTCCCCCACACAACAGCCGCCTTAACCATTAACGAGAATGCCGACCCCAGTGTTCAACAAGACATCCTTGCTGAACTCAACCGGCTTATCCCGCTTGCCGGTCCCTATCAGCATGCCGAAGGCAATTCAGCCGCCCATATCAAATCCACCATAATCGGCCCTTCCCAAACCCTTTTGATCGAGGGCGGGCGACTGGCGCTGGGAACCTGGCAGGGATTGTTCTTCTGCGAATTCGATGGCCCGCGCACTCGAAAAGTTTGGGTCAAGATCATTCCGGAATAAGAATCTTACCATTGATCATCCCCATCCTCTTCCGGGGCAAATCGTTCATACCCCACTCCGGAGAGCTCGGCAATAAATCGAGACGGCCGTTGGATCATGTTCCTTCTTCCCCGGTCAGGGGCAAATCGCGGATAGCAGAGGAAAAGTTTATCCCGGGCCCGAGTGATCGCCACATAAAAAAGTCTACGTTCCTCTTCCTCCCCCTCCCCCCCTGATTCCAACAGGCTCCGTACCGAGGGAAACCGCCCTTCGGCCAACCAGATGATAAAAACCACTGGCCATTCTAATCCTTTTGCCTGATGTACAGAGCTGAGCTTTACGGTTCCATTCTCATCTCTTCCCCGAACGGGAGTGGACTCCCCCTCGAGGGAAGTAAGGAGAGCCAACTCGCTGAGAAAATCCTGACAGGAGGAATAGCGGTAAGCGAAAGCGGCAAGCTGTCGCAGGTCATCCATCCGGGATTCATAGTCAGGATATTTAGACTGGAGATAGGATTCATACCCTTCCTGCAGAACCTGCTCAATCATCCCCCCCGGGCCGGAAGTCTTTTCGAGATCACGAAGCATAGACAGGGTTCGGCT
>JAOUFX010000713.1 GCA_029857975.1 Deltaproteobacteria bacterium
CGATGAAGAGATTGCCATTCTCCCTCAAGCCAATCTGAAGGCGATCCCCTGGAACATCGCCGCCAATGCCGTCATGGCCGGTTGCCGCCCGGAGCACATGGCGATATTAATCGCGGCGGTCAAAGCAATGAGTGATGAGCGCTATAATCTGAACAACATTGGCACAACCTGGGGAGTCGTCCCTTATCTATTGATCAATGGACCCATTATCAAGCAATTGGGAATCGAGTATCGCGGGCAACTGATCTCGAGGGGGCCGAATCCGGCCATTGGGCGAGCCCTTGGTTTGATCGTCAGGAATATTGCGGGTTATCGGCCGGGGAAAAATTATATGGGAACGTTCGGCTATCCCCTGCCTTTTGTTCTGGCCGAGAATGAAGAAGAAAGTCCTTGGGAACCCTTCCACGTAGAGCACGGATTCGGTAGAAATTCGAGCACCGTTTCGGCGGGGGCAACGATTACCTGGGGTTGGCCTCCTTCTCCCTATAGTAGACCGGATAAAAGCGCAGCTCAAAGCACCCTGGAACTGCTTGGCGAAGATCTCACCAAGAAGCCTTGCCTATCCAGGCTTGCTGAACGAGGACCCAAGGGAATGCACAACATGGTTACCCTGCTTTTACCTCCACCGGTGGCCAAATCGTTGGCGGAGGCAGGCTATTCCAAGCAAGGTATCCGGGATTACCTTTATGAGAAGGCGAGGGTTCCTTTGCATGAATTGGAATGGACGATGAAATACGGTCTTCCTGAAGTTAGCACCACCCCCGAAAGAGTAAAGTCGGGTCTTTTCTCCCGTGATTACTTAGTGGGGCCCAACGACCTAGTGCGGGTGCTTTCAAGTCCTGAAATTGTCCATATGGTCGTATGTGGGGACCCGAATCGCAACCGAGTGATGACGCTTTGGAGCGGTTATGTCCAGCCCGTCACCCGGGCAATTGTGGTTCCGGAAAATTGGGATTCCCTATTGGAAAAAGCAAAGGACTGACGTGTAATGCCAATAAGTATGCCGGGGGGGCCCAGACATGCCAATTGGCGCGGCGAGGATAAAGCGGCATCTTCAGCCGGATTTTTCTCCCAACTGATTGAGGAGCCTTCCATAAGCTTTCTGCCCCCGCTCATAGCTGGAAATTCGAAAGAATTCATTGGGAGAGTGCTGAAGCTCGTCCTGCAGGCCAAAACCAAAGACGATGGTGTAAGCTCCAAGGAGTTGGAGAAACAAAGCATTGGCCGGGATGGTTCCACCCGTGCGAATTCGGTAGGGTTCCTTGCCGTAAAGATCCTGCAGGACGGACGCGGCAACTTGAAGACCACGGTGATCCGGAGGAATGAGGTACGGAATGGCGCCGTTCTTTCTCCCGTCGGTCGTTACTTTCACCCCCCGCGGGGCGACTTTATTCACGTGGCGAATGAGGAGATCGGAAATCTTGGCCGGGTCCTGATCGGCCACCAGGCGGCAGGAAATCTTGGCATGGGCTGTACTGGGCAAAACGGTTTTCATGCCTTCACCCTGAAAGCCGCCGTATAGACCGTTGATTTCCAGGGTCGGACGGGCCCAGGCCCGTTCATAGGTGGTGAATCCAGGCTCGCCAAAAAGAGAGTTCGATCCGGTCTCACGCAGGTATTCCGCCGCGCTGAAAGGCGCTCGGTTCATCTGGCCCTGTTCTTCTTCGCCCAGCCGCCGCACGTCGTCATAAAACCCCTCCACCGTGATGCGCCCGTCCGCGTCGTGCATGGAGTCCAAAATCTGGACCAGGGCGTGGATGGGGTTCACAATCGTGCCGCCGTAGGTTCCGGAATGCAGATCATGATCCGGGCCTTGGACATCAATGAAAACAGCTGCCAGCCCCCGCGTCCCCAGAATGAGAGCCGGATGATCCTCGTCCCACTGGCCTCCATCGGCACTCAAAACCATGTCGCAAGACAAAAAATCCTTATGTTCTGCTATGAAATCCGGCAATTGGGGGCTGCCGATTTCTTCCTGGCCCTCGAAGAGGAACTTGACGTTGACGGGTAATCTGCCACCAGTTTTCAACATGGCCTCAACGACAATGACGGGGATGAACAGGTTACCTTTGTCATCCGTCGCTCCCCGGGCATAAATCCGGCCGTTCTTGATATGGGGTTCAAACGGAGGATGGTCCCATAAACTCAGGGGGTCTACGGGCTGAGTATCGAAGTGGCCGTAAATCAAAAGGGTCGGCTTCCCGGGAGCATGAAGCCACTCTCCATAGACCACCGGATGGCCGCCGGTGGGCATGATCCGGACCGATTCAATTCCGGCTGCTTTCATTCTCGCTTCCACCCATTGCGCCGCCCGATGGACATCGGCTGTGTGCGCAGGCAAAGCGGATATACTGGGGATGCGTAGAAATTCCAACAATTCTTCAAGGAATCGTTCCCTTTGTTTATGCAGGTAATTTTCCCATGTGGCCATGGCTCTTGTCTCCTATCCTGTAAGGTTTTTTAAAGAATGGGTATCGATTTTGAAAGTCAATCGTCCCCAAGCGGGTTATGAATACAGTATACTCGTAACCCATACTATTTTCGCAAATATTTTTTTAGGAGTTGTTGGATGAGTTGAATAATTTTTTCAATGGGAATACATAGGAAGGTCTGGGCCTAACCGTCGTTTTCTATCCCCGTTCATTCCCTCTTATGCGTTACTTCTTGGCTAAGAGAGCAAACCAATC
>JAOUFX010000714.1 GCA_029857975.1 Deltaproteobacteria bacterium
TTCCATAATTATGCTATACTGTCAAACGGGAAGAGGGGGACGTCCCGGACCCCATACTCTGAGAAACATTTTTTCCCTAGGGAAGAGAAAGAATTAAAAAAATTGGTTTCCAAGGAAAAAAGATAATAGAAGGGCCTACTCATCTCTATCGGCGGGAGAGTCTGTTTTTGGCCTTGGAACGGACATTGGGGGCTTTCAAAGATTCAGAATCCATGTACCCCCCGTACATTACCCGAAAACCAAATTTTTTGAAGAAGGGACGGTCATTCTCCCCAAAAAGCACGTTGACCCCCTGAGGATTCAAGTCGCGACAAGCCTCCAGGGCAATTTCCATTAAACGTGTCCCCACCCCCTGTCCTTGGACGTCAGGATGCACGCATAGGCTATGGATCAATAAATCACCGTGGGGGCTACCTACCACAGGTAAAAATCCCACCAGCCGTCCATTCCACCTGGCGCTGATGTGAAAAAGGTACTCCTGGATGATTTGACCATAATTCCCTTTTGCCGGCCAACCCACAGCATGACGGAGGGCCACCAATTCTTCGGAACTCACAGGAAGATCTTTTCCCATTACCATCCGTTCCAGGGTTACTCGAGCTTTCTGACGGCTCACGATTCCCCCCAATGAACCTCCCCAAAGGGTGTTTTTTCTCCGAGTCGTCTGTGAAACACCCCATATTCCTTCTTAGAATCTCCTACCAAGATCCCTTCCCCGTGCCCGGGCAGGAGTAAAACATTGTGCGGAAGGGTGTAAATTTTTCGTTCCAGACTCTGAATGAGGGTTTGAAAAGCTTCCGGGGACCAAGTCTTGCCTGGACCTCCGGGAAATACCGTGTCTCCGCAAAAACACAGGGTGGATGGAAGAAAAAAAGATACACTTCCAGAGGTATGCCCCGGGGTGTCGAGGACTTCTAGTTCATGAGACCCCACGGCAATCCGGTATCCATCGGAGAGAGAGATTTCTGGACGGAGTCGAGTGGCCTCTGGTTCCAAGGGATGAATTCCCACTGGGGCGCCGGCCTTCTTGCGAACCTCTTCCAGAGCCTGGATGTGGTCCATATGGGCATGAGTGAGGATGATTGCCACCAAACGATCTGGCCCGATGGCCTGAAGCAGAGCGTCACCTTCAGCCGCAGCATCGATTAGCACACAGCAACCCTGGAGCTGATCTTGCACCAAGTAGACATTGTTTCCATAAGTACCAACACCTAATCGCTGTACTTTCAGGCCCTGTTTTTCCATCACAGTATTTTCCTTCATACGCTTTTACCTGGGAGAAAAAATAACATTGGAAAAAGTAGGCAGGCCGCAATCAAGAATTGAGAAGACAAGCCCCACCCAAACTTACCGATACACTTATTATCCACAAAGTACAGGATTTTTGCAACTCAAAAGGCGAATTTGTCCACTTCTTGTGCCAATTTTCAAACGAAGGTTTTAAAAAAGCACGGGGAGGGGACATCCTATATTCCCCCTGTCAAGAAAAAATGTGTAGACCGGGACGTTCGTGCAGAGCGTGCTTAGTGAATTAAATTTGGACTTTGGATCTTGGGGAGAACCAACTGGTTGAATAGCAAATTCTTCCCGAGAAGAAGAATCCCCATCAGCGACCTGATTTCCGGATTCCTACCTTATGGAATCACAGTAAAAATTAATTGATCGATATTTCGGTTACCTTTTGGGACTTGCCGTAGGGGATGCTCTGGGGACTACTCTGGAATTCAGGGGGCCGGGTACATTTTGACCGATCCGGAAAAATATTTAAAGGCGGTCCACTCAAACTCTAACTCCGTACCGGTCTTTTTATGTAAAAGCAAGGATTCGATCCCCCAGTCACTTTAAATCTGGTCTTAACTTCTTCCTGAAAGTGATAATTGACAGACATTGCACAAAAGTGTAGAGTTCCTCCCGTAATCCTGGATAAATAGGAAATTTGACGGAAGCGGCAGCTCTTTTTTACAGATCAACGAGAGAATTTAAGTATAAGCCTAAAAGGTGACGCTTGCAGCTTAGTGGATGGGCTGTGAGTCGTTGACCGGAGAGTACAATGCTATGACGAATGTCTGGTTTGCACTTGGATTGACGGTTTTCGCTGGCCTGGCAACAGGCGTCGGCAGCGCAATTGCATTCTCTGCCAAGAGGACGAACTATCGGTTCCTATCGGTGTCAACGGGCTTCTCGGCTGGCGTCATGCTGTACGTTTCTTTCGTTGAAATCTTCTACAAGGGGGTTGATGCACTGGCAGAGGCTTACGGAGATTACTGGGGGCACTGGATCAATACGGCATCCTTCTTTGGCGGCATGTTTCTGATCGGCATCATCGACAACCTGATACCATCGGCCGAGAATCCGCATGAGACACATGCGGAAAAGGAGATCGCACCACTCCGCGACCCCACCGCCCCCTTGCCGGATTTCGATGCGGTCGCTCAGGCTGGCCAGGAGGTGACTCACGGCGTCCACGACCATGGTGGGCACCAGAGAAAGCTTCTGCGCATGGGCCTGTTCACTGCACTCGCGATCGCCATCCACAACTTCCCGGAAGGGCTGGCCACATTCCTTGCGGCCCTGCAGGACCCGAGCCTGGGCGTAGCGATTGCGGTGGCGATTGCTCTGCACAACATCCCCGAAGGGATAAGCGTATCGGTGCCCATCTTCTACGCTACTGGCAATCGCAAGAA
>JAOUFX010000715.1 GCA_029857975.1 Deltaproteobacteria bacterium
GCTTCCATTGGCCCGATCACCGCCGAAAAAGGGAAGAGCTTGGGCATAGAAACAACCCTCATGCCGCAAGAGTATACGATTCCCGCTCTGGTTGAGGCCCTGGCAGGACATTTTATGCAATATTCTAACCGCAAAGAGCGCCAAGAACGCCGAAATCATTCCGAAGCCAAAAGCAAAAAATCGAAAGATAAATCGAAAATTTAAATATTCGTCTTAAATTTTATTTTCTTTTGCGTTCTCTTTGTGCTCGATGGTCAAAAGGTTGTTATGATTGGCATTTCCAAATTATACTGCGGGACAATAGAGGCTTCCGATCCCTTGCGCTACGAAAGGCACTCGGCCCAGCTCCCTTCCCACCTTCTGCAGTTTTCCGCTGACAAAAAACCTGTAGTAGTATGGAACGTAGGACAACGATGTAATTTGAAGTGTGTTCACTGTTATTCCCAGTCGCGAAATAAAAAGTACAAAGGAGAGCTGACTACAGAAGAAGGAAGGAAGCTGATCAAGGATCTTACCCGCTTCGGGTCGCCGGTCATTCTTTTCTCGGGTGGCGAACCTTTGTTGAGGAAAGACCTTTTACCTTTAGCTCAGCTAGCTACGGACTTCGGGATGCGGGCGGTGATTTCCACCAACGGTACCCTTATTACCAAAAGAATAGCCAGAGAACTGAAACGAATTGGATTATCTTATGTTGGAGTCAGCCTGGATGGTATGCAGGCCACGAATGACCGCTTTCGAGGGGTGGAAGGAGCGTTCGTAGCGGCCTTAAAAGGTATCCGCAATTGTCAAGAAGCTGGGATTAAGGTGGGGCTCCGCTTTACTATCAACCGCTGGAATGCACTCGATATCCCTGAAATCTTTAACCTCCTGGAACAAGAGAATATACCCCGGGTATGCTTCTATCACCTCGTGTATGCCGGCAGGGGAAGTCAATTGGTGGAAGAAGACCTGGATCATCGGGAAACTCGAAAAGTCGTTAACCTGATCATCGATCGAACCCGGGATCTTCACCAACGAAACAAACCTTTGGAAGTTCTCACGGTGGATAATCATGCCGATGGTCCGTACCTCTATTTGCGGATGTTGGCTGAAAACTCGGCGCGGGCGGACGGAGTACTTACCCTGTTACGAATGAATGGCGGAAATAGCTCGGGGGTGGGTATCGGCTGCGTAAGCTGGGATGGGTCGGTGCATGCGGATCAATTCTGGCGCCATTATTCTTTGGGCAATGTCAGACAGCACCCTTTCAGCGAGATATGGCAGGATACCCATGAACCTTTGATGGCCAAACTCAAAGAAAAGAAAAAGCACGTCAAGGGACGATGTGCTTCCTGTCGTTGGTTGGATGTATGCGCGGGGAATTTTCGGGTGCGGGCTGAAGCGGTCACTGGAGACATCTGGGCTCCAGATCCGGCCTGTTACCTTACCGATAAAGAAATCGGAATCAGGTGAAATGCAGGTGGAAAACCAAGATTCTTTTCTCCAACAAAAAATTTCTTTGGAAGGGAAAGCCCCCACTTTGCGAATGATCGCCTGGGAAGTAACCCGCAGTTGTAATCTAAACTGTTGCCATTGCCGGGCCGCTGCTGAACGCGGTCCTTACCCGGATGAACTAAGTACGGATGAATCTTTGAGGCTGATTGATGACATTGCCGCCTTTAGCCAGCCGGTAATTATCCTTACCGGTGGGGAACCGCTTTTACGGGAAGATGTCTATGAAATTGCCAGTTATGGGACAAGCCGTGGCCTCCGCATGGTCATGGCTCCCAATGGGACTTTGTTAGATGCACAAAAAGCGGAGCGATTGAAGACTTGCGGAATTCAGCGAGTTTCCATCAGCCTGGATGGAGCCACCCGGGAAAGCCATGACAATTTTCGCCGAGTTGAGGGGGCCTTTGACGGGGCCTTAAAGGGAATTGAATACCTCAGAACGGCTGGGCTTGAATTTCAGATTAACACTACGGTTACCCTTAAAAATCAGCGAGACTTACCTGCAATTTTAGATTTGGCTGTCCGTTTAGGGGCTGTTGCTCATCATATTTTTTTATTGGTTCCCACCGGCCGAGGGAGGGATCTCGCCCAAGAAACCATTCAAGCCGAAGAATACGAACGTACTCTTCACTGGTTCTATGAGCAACGAGAAAAATCACCTTTGCAATTGAAAGCCACTTGTGCACCCCACTATTACCGCATACTCCGGCAAAGAACGAAGGAGGAAGGCAAAATAATTTCCCCTCAATCTCATGGCTTAGATGCTATGACCCGGGGATGTTTGGGAGGCATTGGGTTCTGTTTTATATCCCATCAAGGAAATGTGCAACCCTGCGGATACCTGGAGGTATTTAGCGGGAGCTTGAGAAAACAAAGCCTGCAAGAAATATGGGAGTCTTCAACTGTGTTTAAGAGGCTTAGAGATTTTTCTATCTATAAAGGGCGGTGCGGCCGTTGTGAATACCTGCGGGTATGCGGAGGATGTCGAGCTAGAGCCTTTGCCAAAGAAGGCGATTATATGGCGGAAGAACCTCTCTGCGGATATCAACCCCAAAAAGAAATCCATTCTTAACCTCTTCCAAGACCTTTTAATTATAAATTTTCCACTCTGACCAAAATCAGGATATGAGGTGGGGGATGGAAGAAAGATTTCCCCGAGACAGGAATGTTTGGGCCTCCCGTACAAAAAT
>JAOUFX010000716.1 GCA_029857975.1 Deltaproteobacteria bacterium
GCAGCCATTCTTCCCATTTAGGCCATTGGCTCACCTGGCTCTGATGTTGTCCCAAGGCTTTCATTTTCTTATCCAAAGTTTTCTCAATGTCGACCCAGTAGTCTGGCTGTTCTGAAGCAAAGAGTAAGACTCTACGAACCCGGCACGGCTTCAGACCTTGTTGGATCTGGTCTGGGAAATAGAGTCGATCCCGGGCAGAAATCATCGCATCCAGCGCCAAAGTTCCACAGGCTCGGTGGTCGGGGTGTAATTGATAGCGCATCCAGGAATCGTGGGTCACCAGAACCTCTGGCTGATATTCCCGAATGATCCGGGTCAACATCCTGCGCTTTTCCATGGTCACTTCCAACTCCCCATCTCCGTTTTCCAAGAAGAGGACTTTTCCCACTCCCAGTGTTTCGGCCGCCCGAAGTTGCTCTTCCCGCCGCAGACTTACCAGCACCTCTCCGGTCATTGCCGGGTCTTGGGTCCCTTTATCACCTTTCGTCAAAACCACATAGGTTACTTTTATCCCTCTCTCGATCCAGAGAGCGATGGTCCCAGCACACTGCACTTCGGCATCGTCGGGATGGGCAAAAATAATCATCGCCTTTTCAAAATGTAAATCTTTCACAAAACCTCCTAAAATTCTTAGGGGCATGGTGCAAGGAAAAAAGCTTTACCTTATTCCGTGCGCCTTGACCCTTGAGCATTTTTTACCGCATCATCAGCCGCTGTAACCACCCCTATGTTTCCCTCCAACAGGCTGGCACAAAAAGTAACTCTTCTTTTGTAACCCATTTTTTGTGCAAATTCAATGATCTTCTCAGGACACGTTGTTCAGCTTAATAGCTTCTCTTTTCTAGGATATCGCCTTTCTATCCGGTTTTGGTCCGGGAAGAGTGTTCCACGAGGCCTATCTGAAGGGGAACCTCCGCGTTGCTCTTGGGAAAAATTTGACTTAACTCTTTTTCTGTGTTAAACGGACCATGATGAAACAAGCTGGGCTGAACTTGATAGGGAAGAAATCGCCCCGGGAGATGTTGAAAAATGAAGATACAGTGCAGGGAACCGGGAAACCCGATGGAGGTTCGCTGAAATATTCTGGGGAATGAGTAAGTTTGCGTTCGTTCGGACCGAGGAGTGCAATGCAAATATTAGAAAAAAAATTCGCGGAAGTTTTTTATGGTTCACTCGTTAGAGGGGTAACCAGCATTTCTTCGGACATTCTCAATTTAATGATGGAAGCAAGGGAGCATGAGTCCTCTCAGGGCCGGTCTATGCTCGAAGCCATGATCAAGAATGTGGAACTTGCTCAAAATCTAAAAAAAGGGGTATGCCAGTCTCCCGGAATTCCCTGCATCTATGTGCGAAGCGGCCCGAAGATGGGAGGAATCGATATCAAAAAGATTGCGGGTGAATCCATTGTTCAGGCCACCCGAGAAGGTTATCTTCGCCCCAGCATTGTCCACCCTTTGACCAGGAAAAATACAGGTGACAATTCCGGACCCGGTATCCCCAATTTTGAAACAGATTTAGAGCCAAACCTGGATCATCTGGAAGTCATCGTGAGTTTCAAGGGATGTGGGCCGGAATTATTTAATGCCTTTAAGGTTTTTACACCCGAATCTCTCGGCAAAAATTTGGAAGGGTTAAAACGGTTCCTCCTGGAGACCGTGATTAACGCAGGTGGAAAGCCCTGCCCGCCGATCGGCCTGGGGATTGGCATCGGGGGACAGATGGATGGTGCGGCTAAGCTCAGCCGCAAGGTGATCAGTACGAGAAAATGGGACGACCGGAACCCCGATCCCGAGTTGGACCGGATGGAAGAGGACTTGAAGGCGAGGATCAATCTGTTGGGAATAGGCCCCGGAGGCGTAGGCGGAAAGACTACTGCCCTGGCTGTTAAAATCGGACTCGCCTATACCCACACGGCCATCTGTCCGGTGGCCATTAACTTTCACTGCTGGGTAGGACGCAGGTTCGGTTTCAGGTTCTTTTCCAATGGAACAGCGGAGGAAATTTTATGAATAAACCTATCCATTTGACTACCCCCCTTTCCACGGAAAGCGTCCGTAAACTTAAGGTGCAAGACATCGTCACCCTGACCGGAACGATTTTTACAGCGAGAGATATGGCCCACTTAAAGCTGAAAGATTTTGATGCAATGGGGAAACCGTTGCCAGAAGTATTTGCAGGGAGTGTTATTTTTCATGCCGGTCCCGTAGTCAAAAGAACAGATAGCGGATTTTCCTTGCTGACCATCGGTCCTACTACCAGCATCCGGATGGAACCCCATTCAGATTTTTTGGGTCATCTTGGCGTCAAGGCCATAATAGGAAAGGGAGGGATGGGGAAGGCTAGCCTTCAGGCTTTTACAGAGTATGGCATGGTATACCTCTTGGCAGCCCCGGGGTGCGGGGTCCTTCATGCTCAGGCGGTGGAAGAGGTTAAACGGGCTCACTGGCTTGAAGAATTAGGCATGCCCGAAGCTATTTGGGTATTGGAAGTTTCCGATTGGGGCCCTTTAATGGTGGCCATGGACAGCTATGGAAACAGTATCTTCCAAACGATCGAAGAGGAGGGTCTACAAAAACTGGATTCCTTAGTCAAAGATTGGAAATGAAGATAACGGTAACTTTTTGCGCCTTTCGCTTTTACGTTTGATCCTTTTCCCCCGCGCCCTGAGCTTTCAGC
>JAOUFX010000035.1 GCA_029857975.1 Deltaproteobacteria bacterium
AACGACTCCGAAAAATAATTCCAACTTTTTTACCGCACATACTGGGTTATTTCAAGGAGCAACTGTCGGCGGATAAGAAACAGGAAATGCTGGAGATTCTTGACCTGTACCGGCAAAACATGGTACCGCTCATTGTGCCCATAACCCTCTCCAATCACTACGTGCGCAGATACGCTCAGCCATACCTGAAGGACTTGTATTACCTCCATCCCCACCCCGCAGAGCTGCAGTTGCGGAATCATGTCTGATTACTTTATCAGCCTCTGCCGCTTTGCAGAGAGGAGCCTCTTACCCCGCTTCGGCTACCTTCTGCTTTTTTCCCCGATCAACGGCAGCACCTTATGAATTCGAAAATAGACGAGGTACTTGCTTTTATCTCCATAAACCAACAACGATGGGCGCCTCTCTCTTCTTCGTATCCGGTCAATGAGGTCGCTATCCTGTTCTTCTTTGATTTTTGTCAGATACAATCTCTTCCCGACGTACCTTTCGCCCGATTCCATAAAAAGATATGCGGCATTCGGATTAGACTGGAGATTCTTGCGCATCAAACGGTCGGTCATGATAAAGGCTACCGTTTTTTCGTTAATAAAATGAGGCCGGGCATAGACCGCCATCCCTACCTTTCCCTTTGAATCTGAAGTGGCAATAACCCCTCGACCACTCGTCTTTTCGAAATATTCGCTCAATTTCATCACCCTTCCTCCTGCGTTCGAGTTCATTCAAGATCATTCTATCAGATTCATATGAAATATCGAATCCGAAAATGTCATGGCTCCCCATAGGCTATTGGAGTTGGCTGATCCTTTTCACGTATGCATCGGCATCAAACTTCCTTTTTAAGCCTTTGTCATTCATATAGCGCACTTGGCCAAAAATCGGCCTCTCGCCCCAAGGGCGATCATGCTTTCCAAAACACCAAGCCACCCCGGTAAATCCGTTCGGATCTCGGCCGTCCAATTCATATTTATTGTTGAGGTAAAGAGCTCGTTGAAAAGCCTCTTCCGGCGTCTGGCTCCACTCGAGGATCTTCTTTCCCCAATACATTCTCATATACCCATGCATCTTGCCTTTCACGACCATTTCTTGCTGAGCGGCATTCCAGTAAGGATCGTGGGTTTTGGCGGTTTCCAGCTCTACGAGACTATAGAGAAAGGGGCGTCTGTTCTTCTGATGAGTCTTTAAGGTCTTCTTCGCCCACTCCGGAACCGCTTGCAGGGAGTCATATCGCTCATTGTAGAAAACAAAATTCATGCTTAACTCTCTGCGGACAATAAGTTCCTCGAGAAACGCTTCTGTCCCAGGACTCTTGGTTTTCAGCGCCTGGAAAGCGATTAAAAGGGGTGAAATCTGGCCGAAATGCAAATAGGGACTCATATGAGAAAGATAATCGAGGGTGGGATTATTTCTAAGCTCTGGGAAGCGGTCCAAATTCGATGCCAAAAAGACTTGGAGGCGTTTTGGGCCTCTTTGGGGCCCCCCTGATAATCTTTGGCCTTCTGAATGCTTCGGTCAATCCGAAGTTTTGCAATCGCTTTTCCCACATCATCGATACGAAAATGATGAAAATCCAGGGAAAGGGAATCCACCAGCGGATCAGTCGGCCTCAACGGGATAAGGAAATGGTCCAGTTTTTTATTCATCTTCGGTCTGAATGTCGCCGCCGCATATTCCTCCTTTGAAGAGGCTTCTTCCACGGGAACGATCACATCGCTTTCAACCTGGAACAATGGGCAATCCATCCGCTCGGCAGCATATTCCCTCCAATATTTCTGAATCTTTAAGTACCCCCGATCCACCACCGCCAGGGAGGCCTTCGCCCCGAATTGAACCGCACCCAACTCGGGGGATTGATGCTGGATGACCATCTGGATGCCCCTTTCCTCGAGAGACTGCTTTACCTCTCTAAGTCCTTCCAGCATAAAATAATAATGCCTTTCATTCCCCTCAGGAAAGTGATCCGTAATCCCGAAAAATACAATGATCGGCTGGCGCAACTCATTGGCTTTAAAAATCCCGTACTCCAAGGCATGGTTATATTCAGTCCTTTGAGACGCCTGCATCCAGTAAAGAACGTATTTCCCTTTGCTAACCCCTTTCTGATTCAGGAGTTTTATCCTTTCCTTCTGGATCATTTTTTTCTCCCCGCTCCTTCGAACGCCCCGAGAATGGCGTTAGATACTGATTTAAAAAGAGAATGGTCTTCTCCCAGGCAAACCTTCCTTTGTCCTTATCGATGAAATTGAAGACATGGCCGGCTCCGGGAATGATTAAAAGCTCACTCCCTTTGCCCGCCGACTGTAGAACGTCGTACAAATGCCTGGCCTGTACTACCGGGAAAGTACGGTCCTTCTCCCCATGGATCAGTAAAACCGACGCCTGGATCCGGGCGGCAAAATGGATCGGCGAAGTCTCCCGAAAACGGGCCCGCAACCAATCAATAAAAGCAGGCTGAGAAAAAGAAAGGACCGAATTCCTCGGAAAAATAATTTCGCGCTCACCCTGCCTCCCCGAAAAATACCCTGATGGAATATTAGCTTGCCATGATCGAAACCACGAGATTGGGATTTAAGCAATATGAGGTTTTTTTATCCGTAACCAAATGCTAAAATGTGCTTTTTACCTTCAATTCTCTCTGACGCATAGGCATGGCGTCGACCACGGAGAAGATCACCCCCAAACCGCCCATCGATTCCCAGCGCCTTTTCTCCTCCCCATCCTTTCCGATGAGGAGAATACAGAAATACCCCGGAGGAATACCAAATTGTTCGCGCAAAAATACGGCCGAATCTTTTTTCAAGGGGGATTTGCCTAAGCGGCTTTCCCCTTTTTCCAAAATCTCCAATACCAGTACATCCCGATCCCTTAAGCCATTTCGCTGAACCTGCACTTCTTTAATGAAAGATTGATAATTGGGTTCATCTTGGGCAGGAGAAAAAACCATGAGGAGTCGATTTCTCCACCTGTAAGCATTCAGATCCATGAGACCGCCTCCCTGGCCAAAAGCGTCGTGAATCATCCCTTGCCCCCAGAAATAGAACAAGAGAATGAAGATCATTTTCCTTTTCACTTGTCCGCCTGAAGTCTTCCAAACGAATGCCAAAGGTCATTAAGGTTATAATACAATATTAATTGGAGATTCGGATGCGTGCAATGAACATTTTTTAATAGATGCTTTTCTGGGCTTGACAGGATGGCAGCCGCCTTTGATAATTTAGGA
Source organism: Deltaproteobacteria bacterium (assembly GCA_029857975.1). The sequence goes on from JAOUFX010000035.1 coordinate 3,221, forward strand.
CAAATAGATTCTCGATGTTCGGTCAATGGAATTTTCGATATGGGGCTCCTTAATTCCCAGAAGGAAGGAAGAGAAACCATGCCTGGTTATGATGAACGCAGGCCTTTTGATGGTTTAGCGGGTAAGAACCAACGCTGGGGCTGGCTGGCTCATCGCACAGCCGGCGCAGAAGGTTTTAGGAGATTGACCGATACGGAGGGGGAGGTGCCAAAGTATTTAACCGGCACACTCGATCGCATTTGCCTGGGCAAAAGGAAAATCACGGGGTCGTTCTAAGGCACCTTTTTGATGGGAATGCTTTTATCTGCGGATAACTACCGAAAATTAATTACACAAGTACTTTGGGAACAAAGCCAAGTTCTTAATACCCGATCTCACTGTACACTAAAGAGTGGGTCGAAGAACCTAACTGTTTAGAACGCGTTTCTTGGCTTCCAGACTTCCCAGACTTTTCCGGCGACCTTCTTCGCTTCCTCTTCCTCGGGCAATGTGGGTTTTCCCGGTTGCCAGCCGCAGGGGGTGAGTTCTCCGGTCTTCTGATGGTGTTGGAAAGCCCTCAGTTCTCGCAGGATTTCGGATACATCCCGCCCGACGGGAATCCCCAGGATTTCCATGGCCTGAACAATTCCGGAAGGATCGATCAGAAATCGGCCTCGGAGATCAAGGTTTTTTTCACCGTCATAGACTCCATACTGTTTACCGATCTTTCCATCCGGGTCCGAAAGCATGGGGTACCTAGCCCCCCCGCGGACCATCCGAGAGAGTTCCCGCTTGTTCCAGTCTTGGTGCGTGGTAACGCTATCGACGCTGATCGTCAGGACCTCCGCGCCGATCTCCTGGAAAGCAGGATACTTGACGGCAACTGCCGCCATTTCCGTGGGTCAGACATAGGTGAAATCGGCCGGGTAGAAAAACAGGACGACCCAATTTCCTCGATAATCGGCAAGGTGGATCGTTCTTGTGATGCCGTTGTGATACGCTTCGGCTGAAAATTCCGGAGCCTGCTTTCCGATCTGTACCGCCATACAAAGACCCTCCATTTAGGAAATAAAAGTGCGAGTGTCAGTTTGAGTGTGAGTGACGGATTGAAAGCACAGAAGATGCATTCCGGCCACTCCCATTTTCATCTTCCAGCTTCCACCTTTATTCCGTCCATCCTCCCCCCAGCGCCTTGTAGAGGGAAACCATGGCCAGGGCACGGTTCTGCTGGCTCTGGGCGAGCTGATCCTGCCCATTGTATAGAGCGGTCTCGGCGTCGATAACTTCGAGGTAGCTCTGGACCCCCGCCTTGTACCTTTCCATGGCTAATTCAAACGCCAGCGTGTTGGCCTCTACGGCTTTAGCCAGTGCTTCGATTCGCAGTTTCTCTCTGGAGAGGGCCACGAGAGCGTTTTCGACTTCTTCCAGTGAATTGAGGACGCTCTTTTCATACCGGGCCAGGGACTCCTCCCGGGCGGCCTTGTTGGCTTCAATGTTAGCGGTGATGCGCTTGAAGTTCAATATGGACCACCGGAAGCTGGGACCGATTCGCCAGAAGTTGCTGCTTTCCCGGGGCAGATCCTCCAGTTTGGTTGCCTGGTACCCGAAGGAGCCGGTGAGAGAAAATTTGGGAAATAGTTCGGCCGTTGAAACTCCTATTCTGGCCGTGGATGCCGCCAGCTCACGCTCGGCCCGGCGGATATCCGGTCGCCGCCTGAGCAGGTCCGAAGGCAGCCCGGCGGGAAGATTCTCCGGAACCTCCGGGAGCTGTTTTTCCATTTCCAGCTCCGCGACAAGGCTCAGGGGTTCCTGCCCCAGGAGGACCGCCAACCGGTGAAAAGAGCCCCGCAGGGAGTTCTCCAGCAGCGGAATCCGGGATTCGGCGTTCGCCAGCTCCCCCTTGCCCCGGGCCAGATCCAGTTCGCTGACCAGCCCGGCACGAAGGCGCGCATCGATGAGCCCTAGGCTGTCTATCCGAATCTCCACTTCCTTGCGAGTGATCTGCAGGCGCAGCTGCTCGCCTCGAAGTTCAATGTAATTCCGGGCCACCTCCCCCTGAAGGGTAACGAGCGCGTTCCGCAAGGCTTCTACGGAAGCGGCCAAGTCCGCCTGAGAAGCCTCGATTTCCCGGCGAATTCCCCCGAAGACATCGATCTCCCAGGAAGCGTCGAAGCCGGCCAGAAATAGGTCCGTTTCCCTTGGTCCAAGGCCTACGGAGGGGGAGGAGAGGCCTGCAGAAGTCCCGCTTGTCTGGCCCGAGAAGCCCGATTCGGTGCGCCGCTGCCGCTGGTAGCCGCCGCTGAACTGCCCTTCGGGCAAATTCTTGGATTCGCTCACCAGGCTCAGAGCCCGGGCCTGGCGGACCCGGGCTTCGGCAATGCGCATATCCAGGTTTCCCTTGACGGCCCGCTCGATGAGCGAATTCAGAACCGGATCCTTGAAGATATTCCACCAGGAGCTTAGCATTTCGGCGTTCAGCGACTCGCTGGTGCTGATCCCCTTTTCGAGGGATCCGAATTTTGAAGGGACCTGGGGTTCTACCCGGGTGTAATTCGGACCCACGGCGGAGCACCCGCAGGCGAGCCCGATCAGCGCCAGAAGAGCGGAAAGAAATTTTCTCAAGACTTGCCCCCTTTCTTCGCGGGGGATGCCGGAGCAGGGGGGGGCCCCGGGTGCGGGGTAAGGTCTTCGATGAAGACATCCATCTGCTGGCCGGGATAGACGGGGAGTGTCCCGCGCTTGAAGCTGTAAATCACCTGTATGACCCGCGTGTCAACCCGTTCTGTGCTGTCCCCGGTGAGGGACCGCTTGGGGATTACGTAGGGTTCTATATATTCAAAGGTCACGCCGGTTTTAAGCTTCGGCTGGCCGCGGACAAAGGCCATGGCTGTCGCCTTGGGGTTAAACCGCCAGGCATCGTTTTCATCGATGTCCACCCGCACGTGCAACTTGTCAAGGTTGCCCAGCAGGAGGAGGGGCTGGGCCGGCACGCCGCTTTGGGCGAACTCCCCGGGCCGGATGTTGACCTGGAGGATTTCGCCGGCCACGGGAGCCCGCACCAACAGGCGGTCGATCTCCACCCGCGCCCCACCGACTTCCGCCTCCGCCTTGGCCACGTCCGTCCTGGCCACTTCGAGGTCTTCTTTCCAGGAGCCGGCTTCAAGAAGCCTCAGGTCCGCCCGGGCGCGGGCTAAACGGGCTTCGGCCGCCTGCACCGCATACCGCCGCCGGTTCAGTTCTTCCACGCTGATGGCCCGCTTGTCGGCGATCCCCTCCATGATTTTGAGCTGGAAGCGGAGATCCTCCAGGTTGGCCTCCGCTTCCTTAACCCCTTCATAGGCCGGGGGTAGTTCTTCCTTCCGAGGGGCCTCCTGCAGGCGCTTGAAGCGGGTCCGGGCTCCTGCCAGGGCCGCCTCGAGAACGGAAAGGTCGGCCTGCTGTTTCCGGTCGTCGAGGATGAACAAGGGGTCTCCGGGCTTCACTTTGCTGCCCACGGAGACGAAGACGCGGGTCACGATCCCGGAAATAGGGGAGCCGATGGCGATGTTGCGGGTGCTGGCCTCGACGATGCCGGACCCGGAAATCTTGCTGGAGTAGGGGGACCGGGCCGGTTCGGCGATGGGCTTGGCCGGGGCAACCGGTTTGGCACTTTGCAGCGCTGTCCAGATAGCGAAGAGAACCCCGGCCACGGCGACGACGGGGATGATATATTTCCGGATCACAAATCCTCCCTAAGAACTGGCCACCTGGGATTCGACCAGCGTGATGCGCCCGTCGTCCATGCGGGCGATGCGGTCGGCGAAATTGAAGATGCGGTTGTCATGGGTAACGATGATAAGCGCCCGATCGGGGGACAGGGCGGTTTGCCGCAAGACTTCCATGACCCGCCTTCCGGTTTCATGATCGAGCGCACTGGTCGGCTCGTCGCAGACGATGAGTCTCGGTTCGTGCACCAGGGCCCGGGCGATGGCCACCCGCTGCTGCTGGCCCCCCGAAAGCTGGGACGGCAGAGAGCGGATCTTGTCTTCGAGTCCCACTTTGAGGAGCATTTCTTTGGCCCCGGAGAGGGCCTTGGCGCGGCTGGCTCCTAAAATGAGAAGGGGCACAGCCACGTTTTCAGCGGCGGTCAAGGTCGGCAAGAGATTGTAGGCCTGAAAAACGAAGCCCACATTTTGCCCGCGGAAGCGGGTCTTCCGCCCCTGACCAAGGGCTTGCAAGTCCTGCTGGAAGACGATGCAGTCTCCTTCGTCCTGGTCGAGGATGCCGGCGACGACCGAAATAAGGGTCGTCTTGCCGCAGCCGGAAGGGCCGACGAGCATCAGCAATTCCCCCCTGCGCACCTCGAGATCCACCCCGCGCAGAGCCAGAACCTTCGTGGGCCCGGCGATGAAACTCTTGGTGATTCCCCGGCAGGATACGGCAGCCTGCTCCCGCTGCATGATGAGTCCCTACCCCTTGAAAACGATGGCCGGTTCCAGGCGCATGACCTTGTAAATGCTGATGACCGCCGAGAAAATGATGATGATGATAATGGCCCCGGCGGATAGATAGAGAAGTTCCCGCGTCAGGCGGAAGGCGAGTTCGGTCCCCCCCATCGCGTACCCGAAGAGCGAGGCGCCCCCCACTCCCAGCCCATATCCGATGGCCCCGACCATCAGCGCCTGGAGCAGGATCATGCGCAGGAGGATCACGTTGGTGGCCCCCATGGCCTTAAGGGTTCCAAAGTACCGCAGATTTTCCAGCGTGAAATTATAGAAGGTCTGCCCGGCGATGGCCGTGCCGATGAGGAACCCCAGGCCCACGGCGATCCCGAAGTTGATTGGGATGCCGGTGTTCTTCATGAAAAAGTTATAGGTCAGATCTTTGAATTCCTGGGCTGTGTAGGCCGCGAGTCCGGTTTTCTGGGCGATCCGTTCACTGAGGACCTTGGGGTTATGGCCTTCTTTGGCTTTCACCAGGATGAAGGAGAGAAGTTTGCGCTCCCGGGGGGCGAAGGTCGTAGCCCGGGTATAAGTAGTGTAGATGACGGGCTGGGACTGAAAGGTACGGGTGACCTGGCAGATGCCGACGACGACGGCGCGGTGGTCATTGATTTCCAGGAAGTCACCTACCTTGAGAGGAATGGGTCTTGCGCCGGGCTCCTTCGGCCGCCGGGCCAGGCGCGTTTTAGCCCCCACGTCATTCACGATAATCGCGTCCTGTCGTCGAAGATCGCTCAGGCTGCCCTGCAGCATGACGGGCGGACCGCCGGCGAGGGTGGCGTCGTCCAGGCCGACCACGTTACAGATCTGGAAGTTGCCGTCCTCCAGGCGGGCTTTCAGCAGGCCTTTGTATAGCGGAACGGCCCATTCGACCCCCTCGACTCCCCGTACGCGAAAGAGCTCCATATCCTGAAGGGACTTGACATCGTCAATGAACTGAACCTTGGGGTCCATCACCCAAATGTCCGGCTGGGAAGTGTCGGAGATGAAACCGTACGTGCGGGTCATCAATCCGGTGAAGATGGAAGACTGCTGGGTAATGAGCAAAGAGGCAAAAGTTAGACCCATGATAATGCCCAGGTATTTTCCCCGGTCACCGATCAACATTTTCAGGGCGATCGCATACATCTGAGCTTCTCGGAGTTCCCTTTATTGATTCAGGATCCAGCACGGTAATATTGCTTTTCCGATTCTACGCGCTTCTCTCGGCCAAAGATTCACAGCTAAAAGCCTTTAACATTTCTTTTGCTTCCTTTTGGAATCTACTCAAAAAATAGAAGAGCCAGGTTTATACCCCCTGGCTCCTAGTGCTCAGAAAAGGTCACTCCTTTTCTGAGCTCGGGAAACGCTTCTTGAAGGTGAAGATGAAACTGGCTGGATCTTACACTTCTTCGAGCATCGTTGTAAATAGATCGTGGTGCTCTTCCTCGTCTTCTAGAATCTCTTTAAAGATAAAGGCTGTGGTGACGTCTTTCTCCTTTTGGGCCATTTCAATAATTGCCTTATACATTGTAATGGCTTCTTCCTCGGCCTTGGTGTCATTCTCCAAAAATTCTTTCAGACTCCCCCCCACAAGGATCGGATCCGGCTTGGTGGTCGGGGTTCCGCCCAGATACCATAACCTCTCGGCGATTTTTTCAGCATGCTTCATCTCCGCAATGGCGGTCTGCTTGAATTTATCCTGCACCGCTACCCCTTTCACCCCCACGACCTGTATATGCTGCCACATATACTGAACGCTCACTTGAATCTCCCGAGCGATGGCTTTGTTCAACATCGTCTTGAGCTCTTCGCTCACCTTGGTCATCGGCGCTAAAGAAACAGGCATGCTTATTTCCTCCCATACATTTCTAAATTGTTTTTCAATACAAATATCAACCAGAAGCAGGGATTAAAAAAGCTCGTTTTCTAATTCAATCCCTCGGTCCCATTTACCCTTGCGGGGTTGTTTATTGGACCAACTTGAAAATCAGGGTAGCCAAAACCTTTCTCTCTTCCGGTGTTCCCGCGTCCCACATCTGCTTTAAAAGCTCTTCTTCTTTGGTTGCGGGGCAAACTTTCTGGGATAAAAAATCCCCCACTTTGGTCGCCATACTCTGAATGATTGCGTCAGAAACACCCAGCTTCCGAGCCTGTTGGATCCCTTCTTTTAATGTCTCTCTCCAGGTTTTCCAGTCCTTGATAAAATCCATCGCGGCCACACATTTCAATCCTTCCATTTTTCCACCTCCTGATTGGTTTTTCACTTCTTAACTCCACTAATCTACGCGCGCAAATCCAAAATATATATGGGGTGATTACTGTATTTAGGTGCTGAAAAGACAGTATTTTAGGCCAGCCTCCTTTCTTTTCGGAGAAGATCGGCATATAATTAGCCTACTACCCTTTACCTAAAAAGGGAGCAAATCCTGCATTCAACTCCTCTCAATCCGGAAACTGATTTACCGCCGATCCCTTTTGACGAACGCCATTGCAGGCTGGCTTTGAAGCCTAAGGAAGCGGGTTTGACCTGGCGTCCACACGTGGGGTGTTTTGTGTGGGACCCGGAGGGATGCATTGAAGTACCCTCCCCCTTCCCGGAGAGGATTTATTTCATACTAAACCTAGGCCATTTTATCCGCCTACTGGGAAGCCTGGAGGAGATCGCCCGGAAATTGGTCTGGCTTCCGACCTGGCATCAGGCCCTCCGGATCGGATCGATTCTATGCCTCTGGTCCTCACTCTGGCTGCACACACAGTTTGGGGAAGAAGGACAGGGGGAAAGTCGGTTGTCTTTCACCCCCAGGTTGGACGGGTGCATCCCGCTGCATCCGTTAAAAAGAAAGACGGCCCAGAAGAAACCAATGAGAAATTTATTCATCCCTCCCCCGCTTCTTATGATCCCCTGTCTCAGCATAAGAAGGAATATTTCTTTAGTAAGTACAGTGAACATCCCATTTTGAAAAGGAAGATCTTGTATTTTGGCCTATCTACGATTCTCCATTGACAATTCCGGGTTATGATTTAGACTAATTCATCAAATGGTCCTCCCCTTCGAACAAAAACTATCGGGAAACATGTGTTCGCTCAATCGGCGTGCCCATGCAAGGAGGTTGCCTTGAAAGAAAAGGAGCAAATCAGAAAAATTCTCCACGAGTTGTTCTCTTATCAAAAATTGGCCGTTCTCGGAACCCACCAGGCAGGCCAGCCCTACGGCAGCCTGGTGGCCTTTGCCGCAACCCGGGACCTGAAATACCTGATTTTTGCTACCACCCGGGTCACCCGCAAGTTTGCCAATTTGAAGGTCGACTCGCGCGTGTTCATGCTTGTCGACAACCGCTCCAACCGGGTCGCGGACTTTCGCCAAGCCATCGCCGCCACAGCCTTGGGAAAAGCGAAGGAAGTGAGAGCAGAAGAAAAAAAGAAATTCATGAAAATGTACCTGGCCAAGCACTCCCACCTGAAGGAATTCGTCTCCTCCCCTACTTGTGCCCTAGTGCGAATCCGAGTGGAAGTTTATTATGTGGTCTGGCGGTTTCAAAACGTATTCGAGCTGAGAGT